>VGIH01000018.1 GCA_016867965.1 Betaproteobacteria bacterium
GGAGTCGCCCATGAATAGACTCCCGGGTTGCCCCTCTCCCGTTTTAATGAGGCGCAAGGGTTGGCGTGATATTTGCCGCGACCCCCGAAAGCAGATGACCGTTTTTTAAACGAGCGCCTACATTGAAAACTAAAGGAGATCTCTGTGGCGAGCGTTCATGTGAGACCTAAGCCAATCTAATTGGTATTTTTCCTTTTGAGGAATTTTTTTGTCTCACTTCAGCACTCTGGGTTTTTCCTCAGAGCTTGCCAGTCATCCATTTCGCGTCGCTCAAGTCCGCCTCCTGTTTAGGAGAGTGTTATGAAGCGCATGTTATTCAATGCAACGCAACAAGAAGAGTTGCGGGTTGCCATCGTTGATGGTCAAAAATTAATCGATATCGATATTGAGACCGCCGGGCGTGAACAGCGTAAAGGCAATATTTATAAAGGTGTCATTACCCGAATCGAGCCATCCCTAGAGGCCTGCTTCGTCAACTATGGGGAGGAACGGCACGGTTTTTTACCCTTCAAGGAAGTTGCTCGAACCTACTTTAAGGATGGTATTGATGTCCGTAATGCGTCGATCAAAGATGCCCTGCGGGAGGGTCAAGAAATCATTGTTCAAGTTGAAAAGGAAGAGCGCGGTCAAAAAGGTGCTGCCCTAACCTCCTTTATCTCCCTAGCGGGTCGTTATCTGGTGTTAATGCCAAATAATCCCCGCGGCGGCGGTGTATCCCGCCGCATTGAAGGTGAGGATCGGCAAGAGTTGCGTGAAGCCATGGCGCAACTTGAGGTACCCGATGGAATGAGCATTATTGCTAGAACTGCAGGCATTGGTCGGGATGCCACCGAGTTGCAGTGGGACCTCAATTACCTCATGCAATTGTGGAAAGCGATTGATGAAGCAGCCAAAGGAAACTCCGCGCCCTTACTCATTTACCTAGAGTCGAGTCTTGTGATCCGCGCCATTCGCGATTACTTCCAGCCTGATATTGGCGAGATTCTGATTGATACCGATGACATTTATGAGCAAGCTCAGGCATTTATGTCAGTGGTGATGCCAGACAACTTGCCTCGGGTGAAGCGCTATCAGGATGATGTGCCCCTCTTCTCACGCTTCCAAATTGAGCATCAAATTGAAACAGCTTATTCCAGAACGGTTCCACTACCATCTGGCGGTGCAATCGTAATCGATCACACGGAGGCCTTGGTATCCGTAGACGTGAACTCAGCACGCGCAACGCGTGGATCGGATATTGAAGAGACTGCAACCCGAACCAATCTCGAGGCAGCTGATGAAATTGCGAGGCAAATGCGCCTTCGTGACCTTGGTGGCTTGATCGTAATTGACTTCATTGATATGGAGTCACCAAAGAGTCAACGGGATGTTGAAAATCGCTTACGCGATGCCTTACGCCATGATCGCGCCCGCGTACAAATGGGTAAGATTTCCAAGTTTGGTTTGATGGAGCTCTCGCGTCAGCGTTTGCGTCCAGCTCTATCAGAAGGTAGTCACGTTACTTGCCCACGATGCAATGGAACGGGTCATATTCGCGATACTGAATCTTCCGCGCTACAAGTCTTGCGAATTATTCAGGAAGAGGCCATGAAGGAGAATACGGCTGCAATTCACTGCCAAGTACCCGTTGAAGTTGTTGCCTTCTTGCTTAATGAAAAACGTGCTGAAGTAATCAAGATTGAGACCCGCTTTAAGGTCCATATTTTGATGATTCCTAATAAGCATCTTGAGACCCCTCATTACAAACTAGAACGCCTTCGCCATGATGATCCGCGCCTAGATGAGCAAAAGCTTAGTTATGTCATGGTGGAAGAGGCCTCACGCGAACTAGAAACTGATGCAGTCATTGGTCGCAAAAACGATGAAGTGCGTGCCCGCCCTGAGGCGGCAGTTAAAGGCATCACTCCAAGTCAACCAGCGCCTGCCGCATCGCCACGTCCGGTTCGGGATCCAAAACCCAGTTCCTCCACTTCAGAATCAGGTGGGTTCCTCGGATTTATCAAAAAACTATTTTCTTCCGGCACTCCACCAGCAGCCCCAGAAGCAAAACCAAATCTGCGCTCTGAGAATCGTGGCCGCAATGGCGATCGCAACCGCAACAGGGGTCGTAATCGCAACGAAAGAAATCAGCATGCTGAGTCATCTGATCGTATTGAGAAAACAGCTGGTACAACCGAAGCTGCAGCAAATCGCTCACCTCGTTCAGAAGGTCGAGATCGCAACCGGGGTGAACGACAATCTTCTCAAGAGAAGGTAGATACTTCGAACACAGTACCGCAGGTAGTGGGTGCAGCCGATGAATCTGAAGGTGGTGGGGATGAACGCCGCCGTGGTCGTAACCGCCGTGGTAGAGGCCGTAATCGTGGCGATCGAACCGAGCGTAACGATGCCGGTAACTCAGCAATGCCTTCAGAAGTCAATCCAGGCTTTCCGATGGGTCTCGGCGGTCGCTCTGCAAGCGCGCCACTGACTCGAATTGTGAGCACCTTCGGAGAATCAACCAGGGGACGGCGCCCCAATCAACGCAGGGAACGGCGCGAAGAAGTAACTCCAACAGCAATTGAAACGATTGCGATGCCCACGGCGAATTTGGAGATGGCTCCAACATCTCCTTTGCCTGAACTACCTAAAGTCGCATTCATGCCCTTGGCTGAAGAGCCATTAAAGGATGTTGTGCAAGGGGCGGGAATGGTTTGGGTTGGAACAGACCAATCGAAATTGATCGAAGTTCAAACCCAGATCCAATCTGAGCATGTTGCTCCTAGGATCCCTCGGGAGCCTAAGGCACCTGCAAGCATCCCTACCGGGCCCATGGTCTTGGTAGAGACTGGTGGAAAAGAAAAAACGATCAACAAATCAATTTAACCATTTAAGCCATAATCCTAAGTATGGTTAAAACTGTAATACCGATTCGCAAAGAGGCTTCCCAGAGTCCTCTACCCATAATTCCAGCTACGCTGAGCGTTGCCCATGGTCGCACCCTCGATCGTCGTCAGCGCCCATTGCGTGATTTACGTATATCGGTCACCGATCGCTGTAATTTTCGGTGCACCTACTGCATGCCCAAAGAAGTGTTTGACCAACACTATCCATATCTAGCGCAATCCGAATTATTAAGTTTTGAA
This sequence comes from Betaproteobacteria bacterium, assembly GCA_016867965.1. Classification (GTDB taxonomy): domain Bacteria; phylum Pseudomonadota; class Gammaproteobacteria; order Burkholderiales; family Burkholderiaceae; genus Polynucleobacter. Next base: position 3,126 of record VGIH01000018.1, read on the forward strand.
GAGATTCATCGCTTAGCAAAAATTTTTGTATCTCTCGGAGTCGAAAAAATTCGCTTAACCGGTGGCGAACCATTACTTCGCAAGGATCTAGAAACCCTAATTTCTATGCTTGCTAAGATTAGAACTCCACAAAATGAAGCGTTGGACTTAACCCTAACAACAAATGGTAGTCTTTTAAGCAAGAAGTCAGCCCTCCTTAAAGAATCAGGTTTGCAACGCCTAACAGTTAGCTTGGATGCGCTCGATGATGCCATCTTCAAGGCTATGAATGATGTCGACTATCCAGTGGGCGATGTGCTCAAAGGAATTGAGGCGGCACAAAAGGCCGGCTTCGAAGATATCAAAGTCAATATGGTGGTCAAAAAAGGGGTAAATGATCACGAGATCTTGCCGATGGCCAAGTATTTCCGTAATAGCGGCATCACACTTCGCTTTATTGAGTTTATGGATGTTGGCTCCTCAAATGGCTGGAATCTTGATCAAGTTTTGCCATCCGCCGAAGTAATTGCAATGATTTCTGAACAATCCCCACTTGAGCAAGTTGACCCGAATTACGCTGGTGAAGTCGCTCAACGTTGGCGCTATCAGGATGGCGCTGGCGAAATTGGCGTGATCTCCAGTGTTACCCAAGCGTTTTGTCATGAATGCACCCGTGCCCGACTATCAACTGATGGCCATTTGTTTTTATGTTTATTTGCCACCGAAGGATTCGATTTCAAAACCCTCATGCGATCCGGTCGCTCTGATCTTGAAATTGCAAATGCAGTGATGCAGACATGGTCAAATCGAGAGGATCGTTACTCCGAAATTCGACACCTTCATACGAAAGACTTGGAACGCAAACAACGCAAAGTAGAAATGTCCTACATTGGTGGTTAAGGCGTAAGCATGATTGTGCGTTCTGATGTTACGGGTCTATTGTTAGCTGGCGGGCGGGCGCAGCGTATGGGTGGGATCGACAAAGGCCTAATACTATTTCTAGGCAAGCCTTTGATCGAACATGCAATTCATCGCCTTGGGCCACAGGTCTCAAATTTAGTGATTAATGCCAATCGTAATCAGGATATCTATTCGCAATATGGTTACCCCATTGTGGCCGATCAGAATCAGGATTTTGCTGGTCCCTTGGCGGGCTACCTGGCAGGCCTAAAGGTTTGTAACACCCCTTATTTAATGACTGCACCCTGCGACTCTCCATTTTTTCCAACCGATTTAGTCATGGTACTCGCCGAAGTATTAGAAACGCAAAAAGCGAATATTGCCTATGCATCTAGCCTAGATTCTGCTGGGGCGGTTTGGGCTCAACCGGTCTTTTGCCTAATGAAACGAGAAGTACTTCACTCGTTGGAACAATTTTTAGCCAATGGCGAACGCAAAATTGATCGCTGGTTTGCGTCTCAAAATGCCTGCACGGCTATTTTTGCGAATGAATCTGCGTTTGCCAATGCCAATACTCCTGAAGAACTGGCTCAATTAGAAAAACTTACCCCCTAAGGCCATGCAAACCAGCAAAGCAAACCAAGAATTCCAGTCGGATTTTTTATCCGTATCCGAGGCGCGAAATGCGATTGCCAATCTAATTGCATCGAGCTATGAATCCTCGGCAATGCATCTAAGAACGGAGACTTTGCCTCTCCATCAATGCCTCAACCGTATTTTGGCAAGTGATATTCTGTCCCCCATCGATGTACCGGCCCATGACAATTCTGCTATGGATGGGTATGCATTTGATAGCAGTGAATTACGCGATGATCGCCAAAATATTGAATTAACCATCATCGGAACAGTGCATGCCGGGCAAACTGATTTGCCTTCCATTAGTCCGGGTGAATGCATCAAAATCATGACAGGTGCTCTGATGCCTGCAACTTGCAATACCGTTGTGCCTCAAGAATTTACCAAGACTCTTAGTAATGGTCTGATGAGTTTTTCAAGGAGCATCGTCCACGCTGGGGAGAATCGTCGCCTACAGGGCGAAGATTTACAGTCTGGCAAAGCGGCAATTTTGCAAGGCCGAATTTTGCATCCTGCCGATCTCGGTCTTGCCGCATCTTTGGGTATTCATAAGCTTGAAGTCTATGAACGTACCAAGGTCGCAATCCTCTCCTCCGGCAATGAGCTCTGCGACATCCATGACTCCTTAGTGCCCGGCAAGATCTATGACAGTAATCGCTACAATCTACGGGCATGTATCGAGCGACTTGGCATGGAGGTGATTGATTGTGGCATCGTGCGTGACACGCCCGATGATCTTAGAAAGTCGTTTACGATGGCCGCTCAAAAGGCCGATGTGATTATCTCTTCAGGGGGAGTCTCGGTTGGAGAGGCGGATTTCACCAAGCAAATGATGGAGGAGCTAGGTGAGGTTGGATTTTGGAAAATTGCTATGCGCCCCGGTCGGCCCATGGCATTCGGTAGTCTAAAACCAAGTTCAAACAAACCAACGCCTACTGTATTTTTTGGGCTACCCGGTAATCCCGTAGCGGTAATGGTGACTTTTTATCAGTTTGTCCGTAACGCGCTGTTGCAGCTCAATGGCGCCAAGCGGTTTGAAATCCCATTGATTCCAGTTCGATCTGCCGCAGGCATTCGAAAGAAATCAGGTCGTACCGAGTTTCAACGGGGGATTGTGTTTCAAAACCCTCAGGGTCAATGGATGGTTAAAACAACAGGTAGCCAGGGTGCTGGAATTTTGCGCTCCATGAGCGAGGCTAATTGCTTCATTATTCTTCATCACGACCAAGGAAATATTGAGCCTGGCGATTGGGTGGATGTAGAGATTTTTGATGGACTGCTTTAAGATGGCGGGATCATGAAATTTACTAAAAAAGAAATTGTATTTTTAGACCCTATGCATACCGCCAAAACGCTAGTTTTGGTTTACTTATGCTTTTCGGTGCCCATCGTTTTATTGGCACTCTTTGTCGCCTTTATTCGAGATGGATCAATTCCTGGATTCACCGTAATTTCCGCCCTGGTTCTTAATGCCATATTGGGCTTTGGGCTCTTATGGATCGCCTGCAAGGTCTACAACTGGGTTGCAGAAAAATTCGGCGGAATTGAGCTCGCGCTCAAGGAGCTATCCGAAGAAACCGACGACATTCAGTAGACAGCTTTTAAGTAATCTTTACTTCCACAGCTCCTGATTAATCAAATTTGGAGGTTTTTGACCAGCAATCGCTGTCTCAGCATTTTTGATAGCTAGCTCCACCATCGCACGTCGAGTTCTTTCTGTAGCACTGGCAATATGAGGAGCCAACACCACATTACTCAGCTTCAATAACTCTGGATGCACCTTTGGCTCACCCTCAAATACATCGAGGCCCGCAGCAAATATTGCTTTTGCTTTCAACGCGGCTGCTAAGGCTACATCATCAACAATACCGCCACGCGCAATATTGACCAGGGTAGCAGTTGGTTTCATAAGTGCAATTTCTTTAGCGCCAATCAAGTGATGACTCTCCGCAGAGTATGGTACTACCAAGACGATGTGGTCGGCTTCGCACAGTAAGGTTTCTTTATCAACATAGCGTGCACCACATTCCTTTTCATCCGCCTCACTGATACGCTTGCGATTGTGATAAATAACTTTCATTCCAAAGCCAAGGGCACGCTTAGCAATACCCTGTCCGATTCTACCCATACCAATAATTCCTAAAGTACTGTGGTGCAAATCCATACCTAGAGGATTATGAACAATCGACCACTTATCCCACTGACCATTTCGAATCCAATGCTCGGATTCAGTAATTCTTCTCGCCGTGGCCATCAAGAGAGCAAAGCCAAAATCAGCAGTAGTGTCCGTTAGAACATCCGGGGTATTGGTTGCCATTACACCAGCTGCAGTCATCGCTGGTACATCAAAATTGTTATACCCTACAGAAATATTGGCAACAATTTTTAAATTCTTTGCATTAACTAGCGCTGACTCATCGATGCGCTCACTTCCAGCAACAAGAGCAGCATCGACCTTAGACAAATACTCTCGCAATTGCTCTGGAGAAAAAATAGTATCACTTTGATTGGATATAACCTCAAAGTTCTTTTCAAGCCTGACTAAACAATCAGAAAAAATAGCTCGTGCAACCAAAATACGTGGCTTAACAGACATGGTAAATAAACCCAAAGAAATTAAAGAATCAATACGATACTTAAACTTTACACTATTTGAGATAAAATCAAGAAGTTAATGTATTGAGCTCAGCTAATCATATCTTCTTTTTGGACATGCTATGACTTATGTTGTTACCGAATCTTGTATTCGCTGCAAATATACTGATTGTGTCGATGTTTGTCCTGTTGATTGTTTCCGCGAAGGTCCTAATTTTTTAACGATTGATCCTGACGAGTGCATCGATTGCGCCGTTTGCGTACCCGAGTGCCCTGTCAACGCAATCTACGCTGAGGATGATGTTCCTGGTGATCAACAGCAATTTATAGCCCTTAATTTAGAACTAGCAAAGCAGTGGCCATCAATTACGAAGTCCAAAGCTCCGCTTAGCGATGCAGAGGAATGGAAGGATATAAAAAACAAGCTTGAGCATCTTGAGAGGTAAGCCAAACCCCGCGTCTTCTTATACCTTATGCGCCAATTTCATCAACTCATGCAACATGTTCTCGAACATGGGGTTCATAAATCAGATCGTACGGGCACTGGAACCTTATCTGTTTTTGGGTACCAAATGCGATTTGATCTATCCGAAGGGTTTCCGTTAGTTACCACGAAAAAGCTTCACCTAAAATCGATTATTTATGAGCTCTTATGGTTTTTAAGTGGCAATACGAACAATCAATGGCTTAAAGAGCATGGGGTATCCATCTGGGATGAATGGGCGGCTCCAAATGGTGATCTTGGTCCCGTATACGGCCATCAATGGCGCTCTTGGCCGGTTCCCAATGGAGAGAATATTGATCAAATTAAAGATCTCATTGAGGCCATCAAGCTCAATCCAGATTCACGGCGCTTGATTGTGTCCGCATGGAATGTGGCTGATATTCCAAAAATGGCTTTGGCTCCTTGCCATGCCTTTTTTCAATTTTATGTAGCTGATGGAAAATTATCTTGCCAGCTTTATCAGCGCAGTGCAGATATTTTTTTGGGTGTACCCTTCAACATTGCTAGCTACGCATTGCTAACACATATGGTTGCTGAGCAATGTAATTTACAACCTGGTGAGTTTATTTGGACCGGTGGCGACTGTCATCTGTATAGTAATCATTTGGAACAAGTAAAGCTTCAACTATCACGCACGCCCTTTCCATTACCAAATCTTAAAATCCATCGTAAACCAGAGTCGATTTTTGATTATCGATTTGAAGACTTCGAAATTCTTGGTTATCAATCCCATCCCCATATTAAAGCTGAAGTTGCTATCTGAAAGTACAAATGAATCGACCCTCAATTTCAATGATCGTAGCTCGATCTTCTAACCACGTGATTGGCAAAAATAATCAATTACCTTGGAAAATTTCAGCAGATTTACAATTTTTTAAGAAAGTGACCCTTGGATACCCGATTATTATGGGAAGAAAAACTTGGGAATCGATTGGCAGACCTTTGCCAGGAAGACGCAATATCGTGGTCAGTCGTAATTCTGAGTATCAGGCAAAGGGAGCTGAGTTAGTCTTGTCGCTCGATGAAGCCTTGCAATCACTGCGTGAGTTTGAGCGAGTGTTTGTGATTGGTGGTCAACAATTATTTAATCAAGCCTTTCCTTTGGCAGATCAACTCTTTATTACCGAAATTGAGCTTAAGGTTGAGGGTGATACCTTTTTTGAAGTCCCTGATCCGCAGAATTGGCAAATCGTTGAGCGTAATGCTGCGAGTGAAGGTGATATTCAGTTTAGTTATTTAACTCTCAATCGAATTCGCCAATAACTATTTACCGCCAATCGTCATCGAATCAATCAAAATCGAGCCCACTTCTTTTGTGCCGCGAATAATCGTATCGTCTCCCACGGCTTGAATACCCATCAACATCTCTTTGAGGTTACCAGCAATCGTAATCTCTTCAACCGGATATTGAATTTCACCATTTTCTACCCAGTAACCAAATGCACCTCGAGAGTAATCTCCCGTGACGTAATTCACGCCCTGCCCCATAAGTTCAGTCACCAGAAGACCGGTCCCCATTTCTTTGAGCAAGCCGGGCAAACCTCCTGATGGGGTATGTTGACTGTGCAATTTCAAATGATGCGCACCACCAGCATTGCCAGTGGTTTGCATCCCCAATTTACGTGCTGAATAACTAGATAAAAAATACCCTTGTAGCTCTCCTTTGGCAACGACCGAGCGAGCCTGAGTGCGAACCCCCTCCTCATCAAAAGGTGCGCTTCCGGTCTGTCGTTTTAAATGCGGTAATTCAAATAAATCAAGATACTTTGGCATTACCGATTTACCAAGACTGTCTAGTAAAAAACTAGAGCGTCGGTAAAGCGCGGAGCCTGAAGTTGCTTGAACTAAAGATCCGATCAGCCCAACTGCAACTGGAGCCTCAAAAATCACAGGGCAACGACGTGTACTTAATGGCTTTGCATTTAAACGAGAGAGGGCGCGTTGGGCTGCATATTGGCCAATCAAGCTGGGTTTGGCAAGTTCCGCAGCTACTCGGGAGGTGCTATACCAATCATCGCGTTGCATGGAACTGGTCTTACCTGCTGCATTCGCAATCGGAGCACATGAAATAAAGTGCCTCGAGTATGGATAGCCCCCAATAAATCCATTACTAGTTCCCAACATAAAGTGGGCCTGATGCGCCGATACCGAAGCCCCATCACTATTGACAATGGCCCGGTCAACTGCAAAAGCGGCTTTCTCTGCTTGCCTGGCGATTGCAATTGCTTTTTTACTATCAATTTCCCATGGATGAAATAAATCCAAATCCAGTGGGTGGTGCTCCAGCAGATCTTGGTCGGCCAATCCAGCGCAGCTATCCTCAGCAGTATGTTTGGCAATATGAAAAGCGGCTTGCACCGTGGTCCGCAACGAGTCAGGTGAGAAGTCGCTCGTGCTTGCATTCCCTCGCCGTTGGCCCAAATAGACACTCACACCAACTTGCTTATCAACACTCTGCTCAATGGTTTCTACCGCTCCTTTGCGTACCGTAACGGATAAACCATGGCCCTCTGAAATTTCAGCGGCGGAGTCTGTGGCCCCAACTCGCTTGGCTTCTGCCAAAATAAAGTCAATAATGATTCTGAACTGATCGTGTGAATATGCAAACATCCTCTAATGATAGCTAGAATAGAGTCATGAAGCAGCCAAACCCCTTTGAACGCCGTTTTCCCAATGAAGCCAAAATTGGCTTGGTCTCCATTTCAGATCGAGCCAGTCAAGGAGTCTATGTTGATGAAGGCATTCCTAGCCTACGAAATTGGCTATCGCGCGTCATCACCACGCCCGTTGTTTTCCATGAGAGTCTTATCCCCGATGAGATAGAACATATCACCTCAAGCTTAATTGAACTCGTTGATGAAATAGGCTGTGATCTGGTGTTCACCACCGGCGGCACTGGCCCTGCACGCCGGGATGTCACTCCAGAGGCAACTCTAGAGGTGGGAACTCGCGAGATGCCTGGCTTTGGAGAGCAAATGCGTCAAATTAGCATGCACTTTGTACCCACGGCGATTTTGTCGAGGCAGATGGCTGTCCTGCGAGAAATTGAAGGCCATAGTGCACTTATCCTCAATCTTCCCGGGCAACCCAAATCCATTCAAGAGACCTTGGAGGGCCTAAAGGATCCCGAGGGCAAGGTCTTAGTTCATGGAATTTTTGCAGCTGTACCGTATTGCATTGAGCTCATGGGTGGGCCGTGCATCGAAACCGATGAGTCCATTGTCAAAGCCTTTAGGCCCAAGAAAAAGAAGTAGTTAATCGCTGCTTGGCGCAGGCAGCCGAAAGAAATGCTCGCGGTAATACTTGAGTTCCTCGATCGATTCCATAATATCGGCTAATGCCGTGTGGGCTTGTTGCTTTTCAAAGCCTTTTACCAAATTAGGTTGCCAACGTTTTGATAATTCTTTAACGGTTGAAACATCAACGTTCCGATAATGAAAATAAGCTTCGAGCTGAGGCATGTACCGAGCCATAAAGCGCCGATCTTGGCAAATTGAGTTACCACACATTGGCGCAGTGTTCGCTTTTACATATTGCTTTAAAAAAGTGATGCACTGCTGCTCAACCTCCGACTCACTTAGCGAGGAAGCCTTCACTTTATCTACTAGACCCGACTTGCTGTGGGTTCCTTTATTCCATGCATCCATGCCATTTAATACCTCATCGGTTTGGTGAACAACCCATACCGGCGCTGTGGCTATTACGTTTAAGTGAGCATCCGTGACGATCATTGCAATTTCTAAGATACGGTCGCTATCGGGCTTTAGGCCGGACATTTCCATATCAACCCAAACCAGAGGATCATTCCCGTTAGCGGTGTGCTTAGTTTGTTCACTCATCTCTATAATACTTTCATGACCTTTACATTGATCTTCATTGTCGCTCTCCTGTTAAGCGTCGGTATGCGCCACTGGTTGGCAATGCGACAGATACGCCACGTCGCCCTCCACCGCGCTAGTGTACCGAATGAATTTGCCTCCCGAGTTTCTTTAGCCGATCATCAAAAAGCGGCTGATTACACAATTGCAAAATTACGCTTCGGACTTCTCGAAAATGCCTTTGGTGCATTTGTCTTGATCGGCTTCACTTTACTTGGCGGCTTAGAGTGGCTTAATCAAACGCTATTAAGCATGCTTGGATCAGGCATTGCCCAGCAAATCCTCCTTTTAGTTTCCTTGGCATTCATTTCGGGAATTCTAGATTTGCCCTTTACCTGGAAAAAGCAATTTGGTATTGAGGCGGCCTTTGGCTTTAATCGAATGACTCCGCGCCTCTTTTGGCTTGATACCTTCAAAGGAATTGCTCTTGCGGCGGTGCTTGGCCTGCCGCTACTGTGGCTGGTTCTCGAACTCATGGCCACCAGTGGCTCGTATTGGTGGTTGTGGACTTGGGTGGTTTGGACGCTATTTAATGCCTTGTTGCTATGGCTCTTTCCCACAGTAATTGCGCCCTTATTTAACAAATTTAAGGCGCTTGAGGATGGCCCCTTAAAAACTCAAATTGAGCAGCTCCTAAAACGCTGTGACTTTACGAGTCAAGGTCTTTTCGTGATGGATGGTAGCAAACGCAGTGCCCACGGTAACGCCTATTTCACGGGCATTGGTAAAGCCAAACGTATTGTCTTTTTTGACACCCTCATTGAAAAACTAGAGCCTTTAGAGGTAGAAGCGGTTTTAGCCCATGAGCTAGGTCACTTTAAGCGTCAACATATCCGTAAGCGTTTACTGGTCTCATTTGCACTGAGTTTTGTGATGCTAGCCATTTTGGGATGGATTAGTTCACAGCCCTGGTTCTATTTTGGCCTGGGCGTAACCCCTGATCTCAATGGTTATAACGGCGGCATTGCCCTCGCCCTCTTCATGTTGGTCGCGCCTGTATTTGGATTCTTCTTCACACCACTGGGAAGTCTTGCTTCCCGCAAACATGAATATGAAGCAGATCATTTTGCAGCCCAAAAGTCATCCGCAAGTGCCCTCATCTCTGCTCTTGTGAAACTTTATCAAGACAATGCTTCCACCCTGACCCCTGATCCCATCTACACCGCTTTTTATAGCTCGCATCCCCCTGCCCCATTACGGATTGCGCACCTTCAACGTTTTGCATGAGTGATATTCGGTAATGGGTTCATTTCGTGCCCTTCTGAGCGCTTCTTACGGCAGGCATTATTTAGCGCAACGGATTGAGGCTGATGGATCCCATGGTGGACCCTTTATTCAAGTGAGCGTCCCCGGCAAACAACACCTCGGTGCGGTCGGTGATCGGTTAATTCTTGAGACCACATCAGCTGATCAAGCGCGCATTCTTGAGATTGAGCCTCGCAAGAATTTACTGTATCGCTCGGATGCATTCAAAAGTAAGAGTATCGCTGCTAATGTCGATCAAATATTGATTGTTTTGGCAACCGCGCCTGCATTCTCTCCGGACCTTCTCGGGCGCGCTGTGATTGCAGCCGAACTAAATCAAATCGACCTTCATATTATTTTGAACAAATGCGATCTGCAAGAAAAGCTTACGGTTGCACGTGATCAGCTGGCTCCATATAAATCGATGGGCTATGCCGTACATGAGGTCTCTGCAAAATTTAGTCCCCAATCCCTTGACATACTTCACCCGCTCTTAAGGGGGAAGGTATCGGTTTTGGTGGGCCAATCCGGCATGGGCAAATCAACGCTTCTGAATGCCTGGGTCCCCAATGCCGCAGCCGTAACCCAGGAATACTCTCAAAAACTAGATAGTGGCAAACACACCACGACAGCCTGTCGCTATTTTGATCTACCGGAATGGGGTCGCGATATCCATTGTTTGGGAGCGATTATTGATTCACCAGGCTTTCAGGAATTTGGCCTTACCCATGTATCCGAAAGCCAGTTACAACATGCGTTTCGGGAGTTCAAGTCCTATTTAGGAAAATGCCGCTTTCATAATTGCAAACACGACAATGAGCCTGATTGCGCGATTCAAGCGGCCGTCTTATCAGGTGCAATTGCGAGCGAGCGCTTAGCGCTCTTTAAACAGCTGGTCTCAGACTCGAAAACAGCCGATATCCAGATCCAGGGAATCAGCCCATCCAGAGAGCGATGGTCAACATCGCTAAAACCACCATACAAACGATAAGGGCTCGCCACACAAGTCCAATTGCCGAGCGCATGGATCGCTCACTGGGCTCATGACCAATCTCATAAACAGGTGGCTCGCCCGCCTCAGCCCGTGCCAATGCCTCATCACTGGTTGGTTCCCGCAGAGGCTCGCCCAAACGAACTCCGAGTGCGCCGCTACCTGAGGCCAGCAAAACAGCAGAAAGCGGATCCGCCCACTTACTGGTTAAGTTACGCCATGCATAAATCGCATCTTCAAAATTGCCCACGATTGCAAAACTAATTGCACTGAGGCGAACTGGCACCCAATCCAGGATAAAGAAAAAATGTTTGGCTGCTTCTGATAGATTCAAACCAAACGCCTCCCACCGACGACTTGCTTTATCCGCCAATCGATATAAAACGACCCCAGCAGGGCCAATTGGCATAAGAAACCAGAAAAATACGCCAAACACATGACGATGCGCTCCAACAATCGCTCGCTCCAGAGCAATCGCAATGATTTCGCTTTCAGATAAGTGGGAAGTGTCCAACTCATCCCCTACCCATTCTTGTATTGCCTTTCGGGCTGCCAGAAGATCGTGGTTTTGAATCGCTTCATGGACCTCAGTAAATGAGTGGCTAAATTGCCTAAAGCCGAAGAACAAATACACGATGATGATGTTCCACGCAAATGCTAATAATGGGTTCACGATGTATGCAATTACATAAACTGCAAATACCAATACCGTTGGCAAGCCAAATCCAACCAAGCAGGCCAAACGAGCGCCTACGGGGGTCGCACCCTGCTCCGATTTGCCGCCAAACTCTTTAGCGACCCAATCGAGCCATGCGGTACTCATCCTCCGAATCCAATGCGATGCGGTAACAGGCCGGTATTGCTCAGCAATGAGCGCGAAGAGAATAGAGAAAAAGGTCATGCTTTTAATAAATGATATAGATTTCGTAACATTCCAGCAGTAGCACCCCAAATAAAGCGATCCGCGTACGGAATGGCATAAAACCGCCGCGAGCCCTCATCACTATGCCACACACGTATCTCGTGATTTGCCGGGTTCATGAGAAATGGCAGAGGAACCTCAAATACATCCGCCACTTCAAATGGGTCTAGATGATATGCGCTTGGGGGCTCAACCAGAGCAACCACGGGGGTCACGCGATAACCGGACACGGTCAAATACTCTGGCATGGTCCCAATTACATCAATATGGTCGCTGGGCAAGCCAATCTCCTCTTTGCTTTCACGCAATGCGGTAGTAATAATTGACTCATCAGCAAAATCCTTGCGCCCACCTGGAAAACTAATTTGCCCAGCATGATCATGCAAATGCTCGGTTCTCTGCGTTAAGAGAACGTTTAACCCGTTTGGCTTCATCACAAGTGGCAACAAAATAGCAGCCTCGGTGATGAACCCTTCTGCCTCGCGTTGCGCGATGATATTACTTGCCATCACATGTCGATTCTCATCGGTAATTTCAGGTGTCCAGGGTGGTGGAGTAGCAAAATGCCGTCGTAGAACGTTGGCATCAAATAGATGCTCAGCCACCGGCATTTGATCCTCGCAGCGATGCGCAATGGGCACACTTCGTGGATTAAAACCAGGTGGCGCTGCCAAGTTTTTTTTGATGGATGCAGAGGAATTAACCATGTCATCATTTTAGGTGATTTAAGTAAACAAAAAGGCGACCGAAGTCGCCTTGATTGCCTAGTACCGAACTAATTACTCAGCGCTTTGCTCAGCATCTACCTCTTTAGCACGGGCAGTTAGCTTCTCTTTAATACGCGCGGACTTACCAGAACGATCACGCAAATAATACAACTTTGCACGACGTACATCACCGCGACGCTTCACTTCAATACTGGCAATCAATGGTGAGTAGGTTTGGAACGTACGCTCAACACCCTCGCCCGAAGAAATCTTGCGGACAATGAAGCTAGAGTTAAGACCGCGATTACGTTTAGCAATCACCACGCCCTCAAATGCCTGAGCGCGTTTACGGGTACCCTCAACAACATTCACGCTGACAACGACGGTATCGCCAGGAGCAAAACTTGGAATAGTTTTGTTGGCTGTTAGGCGAGCAATTTCTTCTTGCTCAATCGTTTGAATCAAATTCATTTCAACTCCTTTGGCATCGTATTGACGTTAATTCCACACTTTGGTGGACTCAATAGAGGATGCAGTTTTATTTTTGCCAAACCTTTAGGATTCAAGCGTCTTCAAAAACGCCTCATCCTTTGGACTTAGCAACCCATTAGCGCGCGCTTTGACGATGAGGTCTGGGCGGCGCTTGAACGTCAGCTCTAATGACTTTTGCCGACGCCAATCCGCTATTTTAGCGTGATGTCCGCCCAAAAGCACGTCGGGGACGGATTTATTTCCATAAATCTCCGGACGGGTGAAGTGGGGGTGGTCTAAAAGGCCATTCATAAAGCTATCCTGCAGGGCTGAGTCCTCATCCCCTAAAGCCCCTGGAATTAAGCGGATTACGGCATCCATGAGAATCATGGCGGGCAATTCGCCCCCCGAGACGACAAAATCCCCAATTGAGATCTCAAGATCCACTTTGGCATCAATAAAACGTTGATCAACAGCTTCATACCGACCACAAATTAGGGTTAATTGTCGATAACTGATGATATCTGTCGCTAACTTTTGAGAAAATGGCTCTCCTTGGGGGCTCAATAAACAAACCGGCCCGCGATTAATTCCTTGATTGAGATGGGAGCGACCTATAGCCTCAAGACAAGAATCTAAAGGTTTAGCCATCATTACCATTCCAGGACCACCGCCATAAGCCCGGTCATCAACCGTTTTTCTAGAATCGTCAGAAAAATCTCTTATATTCCATGTAGTTACAGAAGTTAGCCCTTGCTCACAGGCACGGCCAGTCACTCCATATTGAGTGAGAGCATCAAACATCTCTGGAAAGAGCGTCAACACATCAAAATCCATCTTGGTTGTATTCATGCTCACTAACTCCAGTTAGGTTGCCAATCCACCACGACTCTGCCTGATGGCAAGTCAGCTGACTTTAACTGAACCGATTTGACAATTGCAGGGACAAAGGGAATGAGCTCACTGCCAATCGTCATTACTGGATGAGCACCAAATTCAGCAATGTCCTCAATATTACCCAGACGAGTCCCTTGCTCGTTATAGACCTCGCACCCAATCAAATCAATCCAGTAATAGGCATCTTGCTCAGGTGCTGGAAATACCTTTCTTGGAAGTAAAACCGTCTGGCCCTTCAGGGCTAGTGCAGCATCTCGATCACAAATGCCATCCAACAGCATCACCACGTAGCCAGAATGAATTTTTGCGCTTTGCACAGGATAAACAGCCGGGAATGTGGCAGGGTGAGGGCCTTGTAAGTAAGCCTCTTTGCACGCCAAAAGAGCAATCGGGTCGGGAGAGTACGGGCGGACCTTAATGTGGCCTTTAAGGCCCTGGGCATCGTAGACGATACCCAAATCAATCAAATCAGAGGGGGGTTGATGACCGCTCACCACTCCCCCTTCAATCATGGCCAAGCTTAGGCCGCTGGATGATCCTTGATCAAACGCTTTACGGTTGGCGAAATTTGCGCACCAACACCAGACCAATAGGTTAAACGGTCTTGAGATAGGCGCATTGCCTGCTCTTTTTCAGAAGCCTTGGGATTAAAGTAGCCCAAGCGCTCGATGAAATTCGAGTCGCGACGATTGCGTTTGTCAGTAGCAACGATGCTAAAAAAAGGGCGCTTTTTAGAACCGCCGCGGGCAAGTCGAATGACGACCATAGGTATTTCCTTAAAATCAAATGATTACAAAATGGTTGACTGCATCGCCTTCGCTCAAAAGGGTTTCTTGACCAACGAGTGTGACGACCACAGAAAGCCTCATATTCTAGACGAAATACCCCCAAAACTCCATCGCCCCACCAAAGATTATAGACCGTCACCAATAAAAATACATATAAATCAGTGACTTATATAAAAAAATCCGAGCTAGAGGTCTCATACCCCAAGAGAAAGCTAATAGGGCTAATCAGTTCAGCTCCATTTTTTTTGATTGGTTGCGCCAATCTAGTCCCACCATGCCCTGGAAAAACAACCCCGCCCTACTCCGAATTGGTGGGCACGCAATGGGAACTCAATCGCTGGAATATGGCACCGAACAGTATGGGTGAGGTTCGTCTTCGCGCAATGCCCAATGATGGTGGATCAAAAATTAGTTTGCAATTTAGCCAGGGGCGAATGAGTGGCTATAGTGGCTGCAATCGCTTTAGTGCGCAAATCATAGAGGACTCGCGGGGATTTCAGATTGAACAAATTGCCACGACTCGCATGGCCTGCGCTTCAAATCGTGAGGATATTGAACGCGATTTCTTATATTTACTGAGGGATTACCGCAGCATTGCACGCGATGGTAATTATTTACTTATCATTGGTCCCAATCGCGAAGTATTAGGTTTTAACTTAATCCAACGAACTAATCTATGAGCACTCCATTTCGGTCTAAGTTAATATTTTCTGCGCTGGGACTATTTCTTCCTGGAACCGGATTAAATTGTTTTTATTTGCTCGGTTTCAAAAGTTTTTGGGGTTGGATTCAGCTTACATCTCTAATTGCTGGGATTCTAGGGTTTTTGCTTTTAGGCACAAGTCCGGAGTCCTCTGCAGCAGCTTGGGTTTTAATTGTTCTTGGATTTATTGCCTTAGAAGCAAGTTGGTTAAGCACGATTGTGTTTGGCTTGCGTCCCGATGAAAAATGGGATGCGCAATTCAACGCGTCATTTCAAAGGAAACAAAAAACGGAGTCTGGCTGGCCTGTCGTGATTTGCGTAATCCTGTCACTAGTGATTGGTGCAGGAGCGATGATGAGCTTTCTAGCAATTGGTTTTGAGCAATTTTTTATCTACCAGATTGAGGAAGCTAAAAAGCTTAGTCAATAAGGTGGCATTAGATCGAGTTAGTTAACTCGGGTACTAAGGTAAAAAGGTCACCAACTAAGCCATAGTCTGCTACCCCAAAGATTGGTGCGTCTGGATCTTTATTAATCGCCACAATTACTTTAGAGTCTTTCATCCCAGCGAGATGTTGGATTGCTCCCGAGATCCCCACCGCGATATATAGCTGTGGGGCCACAATTTTCCCAGTTTGACCTACTTGATAATCATTGGGAACATAGCCTGCATCCACTGCAGCACGCGAAGCACCGAGGGCGGCGCCAAGCTTATCGGCCAATGGCTCAATTAACTCTTTATATTTCTCGGCAGAGCCAAGTCCTCGGCCTCCAGAAACAATAATTTTGGCAGCCGCTAGTTCGGGACGATCCGATTTAGTCAACTCACGACCAATGAATTGACTCGCAGCAAATGGTTCCGAGGTAGTAATTGATTCGATTGAACACGATCCGCTAGGATTCGCAGGATCAAAATTAGTCGTCCGAACCGTAATTACCTTTTTGGAGTCAATCGTTTGTACCGTCGCAATTGCATTACCTGCATAAATGGGACGCTCAAACTGATCGGGCGACACAACCTTAGTAATATCGGAGAGCTGTGCAACGTCAAGCTTTGCCGCAACCCGCGGCATCACGCTCTTACCATGGGCCGTAGCGGGCGCTAGAAAGTAATCGTAGCTAGAAGCTAGGGCAAGGATTTGCTCGGCAACTACTTCCGGTAACTGATTCGCAAAATGCGGTGCCTTCGCATAGATAACCTTACGAACTCCTTCTATCTTACTGGCCTCTTGTGCGATCGGGTCGATATCATGACCAACTAGTAAAACATCCACTTCATTGGTGCACTGCTTAGCAGCGCTTACCGAGTGATGTGTAGCCATTTTTAATGAATGCTGATCATGCTCAGCGAGAACCAGTGCGGCCATTACAGTACCTTTGCTTCGTTTTTTAGTTTATCGATCAAGGTTGCAACATCAGCCACTTTGATCCCCGCAGAGCGTTTAGGTGGCTCCTCGACCCGAATTGTTTTCAACCGTGGCGTGATATCGATACCGAGATCATCAGGCTTCACAACATCCAACTGCTTTTTCTTGGCCTTCATAATATTGGGCAGGGTGACATAACGCGGCTCGTTTAGACGAAGATCGGTTGTGATCACGGCAGGCAAAGAGACTGCAACGGTCTCAAGACCGCCATCAACCTCACGCGTGACCGATGCCTGGCCATTACTAATCGTTACTTTAGAGGCAAATGTTGCCTGCGGAAGATTGAGCAAAGCAGCCGCCATTTGCCCCGTTTGGTTACTGTCATCATCAATTGCTTGCTTACCCATAATGATGAGTTGCGGCTGTTCTTTGATATAGATTGCTTGAAGTAATTTGGCAACTGCCAAGGGCTGTAATTCGATCTCGGTCTCACATAAGATAGCTCGGTCTGCGCCAATCGCCAAAGCCGTTCTTAACGTCTCTTGACACGCTTGAGAGCCTGCTGAAAAGGCAATAATTTCTGTAGCAAGGCCTGCTTCCTTTAGTCGCACCGCCTCTTCAACGGCAATTTCATCAAAGGGATTCATGCTCATTTTGACATTAGCAATGTCCACCCCCGATTGATCCGACTTAACGCGAACCTTAACGTTGTAATCGACCACTCGCTTAACTGCGACTAAAACCTTCATGAAAGACAACCTTTTTACTTATCTAAACCTCTATTTTATCGTGATTCACATTAAATCTCGGCCAAGGTTTTCAGGTGGGCGGCAACGCTGCGGCCCAATGCCGAGAGATTGTATCCACCCTCAAGGCAACTCACAATCTTGCCGCCACAATAGCGATTGGCAACCTCCATTAATTGCTTGGTCATCCATACGTAATCGTCTTCAACCAGACCCATTTGGCCCAAATCATCCTCACGGTGAGCATCAAAACCCGCTGAAATAATAATCAGCTGGGGTTTGAATTCATGAAGACGTGGGATCCAGGTTTGACTAATCATTTCGCGCACAACCTTGCCGTTGGTACTTGCTGGTAAGGGCACATTAACCATATTGTCTCCGCCATCAAGACCACTATATGGATAGAAAGGGTGCTGAAAAAAACTGCACATCAGTACATGAGGATCGTTGATGAACGCAGCTTCTGTACCATTACCATGGTGGACATCAAAATCAATCACAGCCACTCGATCTAAACCATAGGTTTCAATCGCATAGCGTGTCGCAATAGCCACATTGTTAAATACACAAAATCCCATTGAGCGATGCGGCTCGGCATGATGCCCCGGGGGACGAATCGCACAAAATGCATTGTTCACTTCACCTTGCATGACTGCATCAACCGCTGCTATCGCGGCGCCAGCCGCACGTAACGAAACAGTCCAAGTGGCAGGGTTCATGATCGTATCCCCATCAATCATCGAGTAGCCACTAGAAGGTGCCTTACTCTTCACAAATGCTAAATGATCCTCGCTATGAACTCGAGTGATATCCGCTTCCGAGGCAAGTGGTGGATCAATTCGCTTTAGGTGTGCATCAAGACGACTTTGGATTAACTGATCCTCAATTGCTGCAATTCGTTCTGGGCATTCTGGGTGATGGCGGCCCATCTCGTGTTTCATAAAGTCGGGGTGGCTAATGTAGGCAGTACTCATATTTGTCTCTTATTGAATAACAACTAACTATACTTAGCATGAATTTGTATTAAAAACACTATTTTTATTATCTTAGCGCGATCTTGAACTTTCTACCGTTTTTCTCCAGCCTCGCACTAACGGTTCTGTTAGGCGCTTGCACATCCACCACCCAACCAACAGATACAGCCGCCAATGAGGCTTCCAAATCCATCGTGGAGGTTCACTCTGGTATGGCTACCACCTCTACCGCCAAACGAGATGCGTCGTCACTCCAAGATCTTCTCAATCGGGTATCCCAGCAACAAAATATCCCCATATCATTTTTAGAGAATGGCTTTAAAGATGTCCAAAACCTATCTCAAGTCAAAAAATTAGTTGCTCCCCCGCCCATTAGCTTTCAAAAAAACTGGCGGGTATACCGTTCGCGCTTTATTGAACCGGTTCGGATTCGGGCCGGTCTTAGCTTTATTGAGCAAAATCGAGCTGCTCTAGAGGCTGCCGAATCAGAATCGGGCGTCCCTCATCAAGTCATTGCAGCCATTATTGGTGTGGAAACGATTTATGGTCGGCAAATGGGAAACTTTCGGGTCAAGGACGTACTGACCACGCTTGCTTTTGACTACCCAGAGGCTCCTAATCAAGCAGCGCGTGAACTCCTTTTTCAGAATCAACTGAAAGACCTCATTATTTTGTGCTGGCAAGAGGCTAAGAACAGGCAAAATTCTTTTAATCATTGCCTCAATCAAAGTAGCTCTTATGCAGGCGCTATTGGCCTTCCTCAATTCATGCCTGGAAGTATTTTGCAATTTGCCACCGATGGCGATGGCGATGGCGTAATCGATCTTCGCAATAATCGACGCGATGCAATCTTTAGTGTCGCCAACTTTCTTAAAGTACACGGCTGGCAACCGGGTATGCCAATCTACTTTCCAGTGATTGAAAATGATAAAACGCAAGCAAAAATTATCGAGCTCGCTGATGGCCAGCCGATGGCCAAAATCACGGTTGCGGAGTTAATTCAACTCGGTATTTTGGAGCCAAGCAATGGTGATCTTCTGCAGGGCGGGGTTGAGCCTGGTAATAAAGCCTTGATTGTTGATCTGCCTTCACCTGGAATAAATCAAGAGCCCGACATCCTTTATGTCGTTGGACTCCAAAACTTCCTCAGTATCGTGAACTACAACCGCAGTTACTTTTATGCCCAAAGTGTTGCTGAATTTGCGCAGGCACTGGGGTATCAAAATAAAAGTGTGATCACGCGAGAGCGGATCGAGAAACTTGAGCAGGTGCCAGCTAGCAAAAATCGTTTGTCCGCTACTAAAGCGCCCAAAAAAGATGGCAAAGCCAAGAAGACCAGCAAACAACCAAAGCCGGTCAATTAGGCTGGGAATACGCCTGTTGATAAATAACGATCACCTCGATCGCACACAATAAAAACGATGGTGGCATTTTCAACCGTTTGAGCAACGCGTAGCGCGATGACTAAGGCGCCTGCAGCAGAAACACCACAAAAGATGCCTTCCTCCTTGGCCATGCGGCGTGCCATTTCCTCGGCCTCGGCCTGGGTCACGTATTCAATTCGATCGACGCGTTCGGCTTGATAGATTTTTGGTAAATAAGCAGGTGCCCATTTCCGAATTCCAGGAATCTGTGAACCCTCTTCGGGCTGTCCACCAATAATTTGAATGTCGGGATTCATTGACTTTA
>VGIH01000019.1 GCA_016867965.1 Betaproteobacteria bacterium
GGCGTTGATGAAACTCTTGCAAGAGAGGCGTTCCGTCTAGCCGCATCCAAGCTGCCTATTCAAACAACGTTTGTGATTCGTCAAATCGGCGCTTAATCAGGAATCCATCATGAAAAGCAAAGAACTGCAAAGTAAAGATTTAGGTGCTCTTAATCAAGAGCTATCTGAATTGCTAAAAACCCATTTCAAGCTGCGTATGCAAAAAGCAACTCAGCAACTTCAAAATACCAGTCAATTGGGACAGGTGAAGCGTGATATTGCTCGCGTTAAAACCTTTATCACCCAAAAGACTATTCAGAAATAATTAGGATCGAGATATGACAGAAATCTCCAAACCCTTGCGCCGCACCCTGGTTGGTCGTGTCGTTAGCGACAAAATGCAAAAAACGGTGACTGTTCAAGTTGAGCGTCAAGTGAAGCACCCTGTAATTGGTAAATACGTTGGTAAGTCAAAAAAGTACCACGCACACGATGAGACCAATCAGTACAAGATGGGCGACACCGTGGAAATTACTGAAGGCAAGCCAATGGCTAAAACGAAGGCCTGGGTAGTAACTCGCCTGGTTGAGGCTTCTAAAGGAATTTAAGTTGAAATTTTGACAAGAGATTGTCAAAACACAGTTTTTTGTAGTAGAATTAGAGGATTTCCGTTATCGAATATACCAAATGACGGAAACATACAGTTTTATTAAGTTGTTGATTTATAACTAATTTTTATTAAATCCGAGCCATTTTGCAGCAATGCGATGGGCTCATAGACGGAACCAAGACTGACGCCATTGGCGTACAAGTTGGGGATTAGACAAAATGATTCAGACTGAAAGCAGGTTGCAAGTCGCCGATAATACTGGCGCGAGCGAAGTTTTGTGCATCAAGGTATTGGGCGGTTCAAAGCGCCGTTATGCCAATATTGGTGATGTCATTAAGGTTAGCGTAAAAGCTGCCGCTCCTCGTGGTCGAGTTAAAAAAGGCGATATTTATAACGCAGTAGTTGTTCGGACTGCGAAAGGCGTTCGTCGTCCAGACGGCTCCTTGATTAAATTTGATGAGAACGCTGCTGTTTTGCTAAATGCAAAGCTTGAGCCGATTGGTACTCGTATTTTTGGACCAGTCACGCGTGAGTTGCGCACAGAGCGTTTCATGAAGATTGTTTCTCTTGCCCCAGAAGTTATTTAAAGAGGTCACTATGAAAAAGATTCGTAAAGGCGACTCCGTGATTGTTTTGACTGGGCGCGATAAGGGTAAAAAAGGAACGGTTACTGGAATACTCGAAAACAAATTTGTGGTTGAGGGCGTGAACATTTACAAAAAGAATGTAAAGCCCAATCCTAATGATGGAACCACTGGTGGAACCGTTGATAAGACCATGCCAATTGCTGCTTCTAACATTGCATTGGTTGATGCGAATGGGAAGCCATCCCGCGTCGGCATTAAGTTGGTTGATGGCAAAAAAGTGCGTTATTTAAAAACCACTGGCGCGACGCTTAGCGCTTAAGGTTCGGAGAAATTATGAGCACCCGTTTACAAGAGCATTACAAAAATACAGTCATCGCAAACTTGATGAAGCAGTTTGGCTACAAGTCTGTAATGGAGGTCCCTCGCATTACCAAAATTACCCTCAACATGGGTTTAGGTGAGGCCGTGAATGACAAAAAAGTAATCGAACACGCGGTTGGCGATCTAACTAAAGTTGCTGGTCAAAAACCTGTTATCACGAAGGCGCGTAAAGCGATTGCGGGATTTAAGATTCGCCAAGGCTACCCTATCGGTGCGATGGTTACTCTGCGAGGTACTCGCATGTATGAATTTTTAGATCGTTTTATTACGGTTTCTTTGCCACGTGTACGCGATTTCCGCGGAATCTCCGGCAAAGCGTTTGATGGCCGTGGTAATTACAACATTGGCGTTAAAGAACAGATTATTTTCCCTGAGATTGAGTACGACAAAATCGATGCATTGCGTGGTCTCAATATCAGTATTACAACCACCGCTAAAACCGATGAAGAAGCTAAAGCATTGTTAGCGGCGTTTAAATTTCCATTTCGCAATTAAGAGGCAAACGTGGCAAAACTATCTTTAATTGAGCGTGAGAAAAAGCGCGCTAAGTTGGTTGCAAAATATACACACAAGCGCGCTGAGCTTAAGTCGATCATTAATGACACAAGCCGTAGTGACGAAGAGCGCTATGAGGCCCGCTTGAAGCTGCAATCACTGCCGCGCAATGCGAGCCCTATTCGTCAACGTAATCGTTGTTCATTAACCGGTCGTCCACGTGGCACCTTCCGCAAATTTGGTTTAGCGCGCGGCAAGATTCGTGAGATTGCCTTCCGTGGCGAGATCCCCGGTTTAACCAAGGCCAGCTGGTAAGCGGCGAAAGAATTTAGGAGAACCCATGAGTATTAGTGATCCAATCGCCGATATGTTGACTAGAATTCGCAACGCGCAAGCGGTGCAGAAAACCTTGGTCACCATGCCGTCGTCCAAATTAAAAGTTGCTATCGCCAAGGTCTTGAAAGACGAAGGCTATATCGATAGTTTTGAAATCACCGGTGAAGCAGCTAAGCCTGTATTGAAGATTGATCTCAAATACTATGCTGGCCGTCCTGTGATTGAACGAATTGAGCGAGTTTCAACCCCTAGCTTGCGTATCTACAAAGGACGCCATGACATTCCTGAGGTCATGAATGGCTTGGGCGTTGCCATTATTTCAACACCGCAAGGTTTGATGACCGATCGCAAAGCACGCGCATCTGGCGTGGGCGGCGAAGTCATTTGCTACGTGGCTTAAGGAGAGAACGATGTCTCGAGTTGGTAAATCTCCCATTACAGTGCCAAAAGGTGCTGAGATCAGTATTGCAAACGCATTACTTACGGTGAAAGGCCCATTGGGGACTCTCACCCACACCGTGCATCCTAGTATTGGTCTTGAGCATAAAGATGGCGTTATTACAGTTGCTATCAAAGATAACTCGCCAGAAGCAAATGCATTGTCTGGAACGACTCGTGCATTGGTTAATAACATGGTCGTTGGTGTGACCCAGGGATTTGAGCGCAAGCTAAGCCTTGTTGGCGTGGGTTATCGTGCGCAAGCGCAAGGCAATTCCTTGAAATTGCAATTGGGTTTCTCGCACGAAATTAACTATCCACTGCCTACTGGCGTCAAAGCGGAAACCCCTTCGCAAACTGAAATCATTATTAAAGGTGCCAATAAGCAACAAGTTGGTCAGGTTGCTGCCGAAGTTCGTGCGTATCGCTCTCCAGAGCCCTATAAGGGCAAGGGCGTTCGTTATGTTGACGAAGTGGTTCACCTTAAAGAAACCAAGAAGAAGTAATTAAGTAAAGCCGAGATTCGATATGAATAAAAACGAAACAAGACAAAGACGTGCGCGTCAAACCCGTATCAAGATTGCTGAGCTATTGGCTCATCGCTTGACGGTGATTCGGAGTAATTGCCATATCTCAGCCCAGGTCTATAGCCCATGTGGTAGTAAAGTGGTTGCTGCGGCTTCGACGATGGAAAAGGATTTGCGTACATCGGTGAAAAATGGTGGAAATAGCCAAGCGGCACAAACCATTGGCAAATTAATTGCTGAACGTGCGAAAAAGGCAGGTGTTGAAAGCGTTGCTTTTGATCGTGCGGGACATCGTTACCACGGCCGCATTAAGGCCCTTGCTGAAGCTGCGCGTGAAGCCGGCTTGAAGTTCTAAGAAACGGTTTAGGAAAAAATTATGGCAAAAATGCAAACCAAAATTCAGTCTGAAGAGCGCGATGACGGTCTACGCGAGAAGATGATTGCTGTTAATCGCGTAACCAAAGTGGTTAAGGGCGGCCGTATTCTTGGCTTTGCTGCTTTGACCGTCGTTGGTGATGGTGATGGACGCATTGGAATGGGCAAAGGGAAATCGAAGGAAGTTCCAGTCGCTGTTCAAAAGGCTATGGACGAAGCTCGCCGCAAAATGATTAAGGTCCCGCTTCGTAAGGGAACGCTGCAACATTCTGTGATTGGTCAGCATGGCGCATCGCGCGTTCTGATTTCTCCCGCTAAAGAAGGTACTGGCGTGATTGCTGGTGGTCCAATGCGCGCAATTTTTGATGTGATGGGCGTAACCAACGTTGTTGCTAAGTCGATTGGCTCAACCAATCCCTACAACATGGTACGTGCAACTTTAGATGGTTTAAGCAAGATGAGTACGCCTGCAGAAATTGCTGCGAAGCGCGGAAAGTCAGTTGAAGAAATTTTGGGTTAATAGCCTGTAATCGAAAGTAAAAAATGGCAAACACACAAACAAATTCAAAGGTCAAGCTTCAGCTAGTGCGTAGCTTAATCGGTACTCGCGAGAGCCATCGTGCCACGGTTCGTGGTTTAGGCCTTGGCCGCCTCAACTCGGTTTCAGAGTTACAAGATACTCCGGCGGTCCGGGGAATGATTAATAAGGTTTCATACCTTGTGAAAGTGATCGGGTAAAGCAATGCAATTAAACACAATCAAACCTGCAGAAGGTGCTAAACGCCCACGTCGTCGTGTAGGCCGTGGTATTGGCTCTGGTCTTGGTAAAACTGCAGGTCGTGGTCATAAAGGCCAAAAGTCGCGTTCTGGTGGTTTTCATAAGGTTGGCTTTGAAGGTGGTCAGATGCCAATGTATCGCCGCTTACCGAAGCGCGGTTTTATTTCTTTAACACGTCGTTTTGTTGGCCAAGTAACCCTCGGAGATCTAGAGCGCATCGGTTTGGCTGAGGTGGATCTAGTTGCCCTTAAACAGCATGGCCTTGCTGGTGAGCAAACAAATGCTGTCAAAGTGATTAAGACCGGTGAAATTAAGCGCGCAGTCACCTTGAAGGGGTTGACTGTAAGTGCTGGTGCAAAAGCTGCTATTGAGGCTGCTGGTGGCAAGGTGCTCGCTGAGGTTTAAAGCAATTTATGGCACTCGGTTCCTCTAACGTCTCTAGTTTGACACCATCTGGAAACAAGTATGGCGACTTACGTCGCCGCTTGATTTTCTTGGTATTGGCGTTAGTTGTTTTCCGTATTGGTGCGCACATTCCAGTACCTGGAATTGATCCTGATCAGCTTTCAAAGCTCTTTAGCGAGCAAAAAGACGGTATTTTGGGAATGTTCAATTTGTTTTCAGGCGGTGCATTATCGCGCTTCACTGTATTTGCTCTGGGAATCATGCCTTACATTTCTGCATCGATCATTATGCAGTTGATGACGATTGTGATCCCTTCGCTTGAGGCAATGAAGAAGGAAGGCCAAGCTGGGCAGCGCAAGATTACCCAGTACACGCGCTATGCAACGGTCTTTTTAGCCACATTCCAGGCGATTGGAATTTCTGTTGCTCTTGAGTCTCAGCCCGGATTGGTTGTTGATCCAGGCCTCATGTTTCAGTTCAATACCGTTATAACGCTTGTTACTGGGACGATGTTTTTAATGTGGCTTGGCGAGCAAATTACAGAACGTGGTTTGGGTAATGGCATTTCCATCATTATTTTTGCCGGAATTGTTTCTGGTTTACCTAGTGCACTAGCTAGCCTTCTTGAGCTCGTTCGTACCGGTTCCATGAGCATCCTTTCAGCAATTTTTATCGTATTGATTGTTATTGCTGTTACTTATTTTGTGGTTTTCGTAGAGCGTGGGCAACGTCGTATTTTGGTGAACTATGCCAAGCGTCAAGTTGGCAATAAGATCTATGGTGGCCAGTCTTCCCACTTGCCTCTAAAGCTGAATATGGCCGGTGTTATTCCCCCCATCTTTGCTTCATCGATTATTTTGTTCCCAGCAACGATTGCTGGATGGTTTACTGCAGGCGAACCAACCAATATGTTGAGTCGGATTGTGAAAGACTTGGCCGCAACTTTAGCCCCAGGTCAGCCGGTGTACATTATTTTGTATGCTACGGCGATTATTTTCTTCTGCTTTTTTTATACAGCACTGGTCTTTAATAGCCGCGATACAGCTGATAACTTAAAAAAGAGTGGAGCATTTGTCCCAGGCATTCGTCCAGGTGATCAAACGGCCCGTTACATCGACAAAATTTTGGTTCGTTTAACTTTGGCGGGTGCTATTTATATGGTTTTAGTGTGCCTATTGCCTGAGTTTTTGGTTTTGAAATACAACGTTCCTTTCTACTTTGGCGGAACATCGTTGTTAATTATTGTGGTGGTTGCGATGGACTTTATGGCCCAAGTGCAATCATTTGTGATGCAACAGCAGTACGGCTCTCTCATGAAGAAAGCCAACTTTAAGATGGGACCCACTCTCTAAGATGCCTAAAGACGATGTGATTCAGATGGCAGGGGAAATTGTTGAAAACCTTCCCAATGCCATGTTTAGGGTGAAGTTAGAGAATGGGCATGTAGTACTAGGTCATATTTCTGGGAAGATGCGGATGCATTACATCCGAATTCTGCCCGGAGATAAGGTAACTGTGGAAATGACCCCATACGATTTAACGCGCGCAAGAATTATCTTCCGTGCGAAGTAAGGATTATTAAAGAGGTGAATGATGAAAGTATTGGCATCCGTTAAATGTATTTGCCGCAATTGCAAAATCATCAAGCGTAAGCGCGTGGTGCGTGTGATCTGCTCGTCCGATCCACGTCATAAGCAGCGTCAAGGTTAATTCGGTTAAGTAGAGGAATTTATATGGCACGTATCGCTGGGGTAAACATCCCAAATCATCAACATACTGTGATTGGTTTAACCGCCATCTACGGTATTGGTAAAGCACAAGCTCTCAAGATCTGTGAGAACACGGGTGTTGCAATCGATAAGAAAGTTAAAGATCTTACCGATGCTGAGCTAGAAAAGCTTCGTGATGAAGTGGGTAAGCGCACCACAGAGGGTGATTTGCGTCGTGAAGTCACCATGAACATTAAGCGTTTAATGGACTTGGCTTGCTATCGCGGCACTCGTCATCGCAAGGGCTTGCCAGTGCGTGGCCAGAGAACAAAGACCAATGCTCGTACCCGCAAAGGCCCCCGTAAGGCTGGCGTTGCACTCAAGAAATAATTAGGAACTGATATGGCAAAAGCACAACAAACCGCCGCAAATGCAAGTGCGCAACGCGCTCGTAAAAAGGTAAAAAAGAACGTCGCTGATGGCATCGCCCACGTGCATGCATCATTCAATAACACGATTGTGACCATTACCGATCGTCAAGGAAATGCCTTGTCGTGGGCAACTTCAGGCGGTCAGGGATTTAAGGGTTCACGCAAGTCAACGCCATTTGCAGCACAGGTTGCTGCTGAAGTAGCTGGCAAGGCAGCAATTGAGTGTGGGATTAAGAATTTAGAGGTCCAAATTAAGGGCCCCGGTCCTGGTCGTGAGTCTGCAGTTCGTGCATTGAACTCGTTAGGGATCAAGATTGTTGAAATCCAGGATGTAACGCCGGTTCCACATAATGGTTGCCGCCCTCCAAAGCGTCGCCGTATCTAATTTTTGCAGTACCAAGCCGCTGGCTATGCCAGCAATTGTTTAATAAGCCCACCGTTCGCTGGTAGTTACAGCGAACTCACCTCGGTAACCATCGAGGCATAGAAAGGAAGAAATCGTGGCACGTTACTTAGGCCCTAAAGCCAAACTATCTCGTCGGGAAGGTACCGACTTATTTTTAAAGAGCGCTCGCCGTGCTTTATCGGACAAGTGCAAGTTAGACAGTAAGCCTGGTCAGCACGGTCGCACCTCGGGTGCACGTACTTCTGACTTTGGTAATCAGTTGCGTGAAAAGCAAAAGGTAAAGCGCATTTATGGTGTGCTCGAGCGTCAATTCCGACGCTACTTTGCTGAAGCGGAGCGTCGCAAGGGAAACACCGGTGAGACTTTACTACAGCTTCTCGAGTCCCGTTTAGATAATGTGGTCTATCGCATGGGCTTTGGTTCAACACGTGCTGAAGCACGTCAGTTGGTATCGCATGCAGCAATTACTGTAAATGGGCAAGTAGTTAATATTCCATCGATGCAGGTTCGTCCTGGTGATGTGATTGCGATTCGTGAGAAGGCAAAAAAACAAAACCGAATTCAAGAAGCACTAAATCTTGCATCGCAAGTCGGCGCAATTAATTGGGTTAGCGTTGATGCTAGCAAGCTCGAGGGAACGTTTAAACAAGTACCAGATCGCGATGAAATCAGTGGTGATATCAACGAAAGTTTGATCGTCGAATTGTATTCACGCTAATACTGCACCTCTTAAGGAAAAGATATCTATGCAAACAAATTTGCTTAAACCAAAAATCATTTCTGTTGAAGCACTCGGTGCGAATCAGGCTAAAGTTGTCATGGAACCATTTGAGCGTGGCTATGGCCATACGCTTGGTAATGCATTACGTCGTGTTTTGTTGTCTTCCATGGTTGGCTTTGCTCCAACCGAAGTAGCGATTGCAGGCGTTGTTCATGAGTATTCCACCTTGGATGGCGTTCAGGAAGATGTTGTTAACCTGCTCCTCAACCTAAAGGGCGTTGTCTTTAAATTGCAATCTCGTGATGAGGTGACGATCAATTTGCGTAAGGAAGGTCCTGGTGTGGTCTGTGCCAAGGATATTGATCTTCCGCATGATGTTGAAATCATCAACCCTGAACATGTTATTGCTCACTTGGCTGCAGGCGGTAAGCTCGATATGCAGATCAAGGTTGAAAAGGGTCGTGGATACGTACCAGGTAATATGCGCCAATATCAAGATGAAGCGACTAAGCTAATTGGACGCATTGTTTTGGATGCCTCGTTTAGCCCGATTAATCGCGTTAGCTATGCCGTTGAGTCTGCTCGTGTTGAGCAACGTACCGATTTAGATCGTTTGGTAATGACGATTGAAACCAATGGCGTGATCTCGCCTGAAGAATCAATCCGTCAAGCCGCAAGTATTTTAGTAGACCAATTGGTCGTATTTGCTGCCTTAGAGAGCAGTCAGGTGAGTGGCGAGTTGGCTCCAAGTCGCTCGACGATGGTCGATCCATTATTGATGCGACCGGTCGATGACTTAGAGTTGACAGTTCGGTCAGCGAACTGCTTAAAGGCTGAAAACATCTATTACATTGGTGATTTAATTCAGCGTACTGAAAATGAACTACTCAAGACACCTAATTTGGGTCGCAAGTCCTTGAACGAAATCAAGGACGTGTTGGCAGCCCGTGGTTTAAGTCTTGGAATGAAGCTCGACAGCTGGCCTCCAGCAACCCTCGGGCAATAATTAGAAAGGAAGCATCATGCGTCATGGTAATGGCTTACGCAAACTAAATCGCACCTCCTCGCATCGTTTGGCGATGTTGCGCAATATGTCGAACTCCTTGATTGAGCACGAGGTCATCAAAACAACTCTGCCAAAGGCAAAAGAATTGCGGATGGTAGTTGAGCCTTTGATTACTTTGGGTAAGAAGGATAATTTGGCTAATCGTCGTTTAGCATTCAATCGATTGCGTGATCGTGAAATGGTTAGCAAATTATTTACTGAGCTAGGCCCTCGTTATGCGACCCGTCCAGGCGGCTATCTCCGTATTTTGAAATTTGGTTTTCGGCACGGCGACAATGCACCAATGGCGTTGGTTGAGTTAGTCGATCGCCCCGAAGTCGAAGAGGCCCCTCAGCAAGAGCCGGCAGCAGCATAAATTAGCATCAGGTATAGTTAAAGCCAGGCTTCGGCCTGGCTTTTTCATTTAACCCACTGCTTGAACCATCTCTTTGTATGGATTCGATACTGATCGTGACAACGACTTTGCCAACGATGGATGCGGCTAGATTACTAGGTCTGCAATTAATCGATGAGCGTCTCGCAGCCTGTGTGCAAATTCAGGGGGGCGTGCAATCGATTTATCGATGGGATGGAACACTATGCAACGATACCGAGGTCTTATTGAGTGCTAAAACAACAGCTACTCAGTGGCAATCTATTGAAGCATTCATTAAGACCCATCACCCTTATCAGTTGCCAGAGATCATTGCTTTTAGGCCGGCCGAGTATTCCCAAGCATACGGCCAATGGGTGAATGAGGAGACAAGGCCATGAGGCGAATTCAGTATGGCTTGGTTCAACTTTTATTATTTCTACTATCAAGTGTCGCATTATCTGGTTTAGTAAGCGCTAAAGAATTTCTGCCTCCAGAAAAGGCATTCATTGTGGAGGCAACATGGCTTCCCAATACTAATCAAATTGCGATTGAGTACCGACCGGTTTCGGGTTATTACATTTATCAAGAGTCTTTGCAGTATCGGCTATTCATTAATGACAAGCCATCTGATGCCAAGACGATTCAAATCCCCCGAGGAGTTGAAAAGTTTGATGAGACCTTTGGAAAAAAAATGGAGATTTTTTCAAAACCATTCGAAGTTCTTCTTGGGTTTACACAAGTACCACAAAGCGGCATTCGCCTAGAGATCGATTTGCAGGGTTGTGCTGACGGTGGCATTTGCTACCCACCGATGACCTATCAATACTTTATTGCAGCCCCAGGGGTTCGGGTTGCGCCAATTCCTGAGGGTGATACAGCACCAACAAGGAGCTCGAATCCAACCCCAGCCCCATTTGACTTAAGTGATTTGTGGAGTGGGCGAGATGACGTTGCCTCGATTAAAAGTTACTTAGAGAATGCCAAACCGTTTTATCTATTTGCGGGATTTTTTATTCTTGGGATTGCGCTTGCGTTTACGCCCTGCGTGTTACCAATGTTACCCATTTTGAGTAGCATTGTTTTAGGCCGCCAAGATGGGGGTCCAATCAGCAAAACCCGATCGGCTTATCTTGCATTGGCTTACATTTTGGGTATGGCCTTGTTGTATGCGTTAGCTGGAGTACTTACGGCTGCATTGGGGAGCGGTGTGCAGCGGGCTCTACAAAGCCCCATCGCGCTGATACTCTTTGCCCTCCTTCTATTATTTTTAGCGGGCAGCTTATTTGGCTTGTACGAGCTAAAGATGCCTCAAGCGTGGCAAAACAAAGTCGATCAACTGGCAGGGCGACAAAAGGGTGGCAGCATCGCTGGAGCGTTTGGCCTTGGGGCGATTTCGACTTTAGTGGCAAGTCCCTGTATTACGGCGCCACTAGCAAGTGTGTTGGGGTTTGTGGCACAGACCGGATCAATGGTGCTTGGTGGGGGTCTACTATTTGTGATGGCCTTGGGCATGGGGCTTCCGTTATTACTTATTGCGATGGGTGCCAGAAGTTTCTTGCCACAAACGGGCGCGTGGATGATGTGGTTGCAGCGCGGTCTCGGTTTGGTGTTAATTGGTTTAGCCATTTGGATTGTATGGCCAGCAATATCCGTTGTAGCTGGTAACCAAAATCAAATAAGTCCTCGTACTGAAAAACGAATTTCATCCGATTTGGTATTCCAGGTTGTGCGTTCGAGTGAAGAGCTCGAGGGCATTTTGCAAAGGGCGAAGGCTGAAAATAAACCCGTCATACTTGATTACTATGCGGACTGGTGCATCTCTTGCAAAGAGATGGAAGCGATTACTTTCACAAATCCCGAGGTTGCAAAGGCAATGAGCCGTTTTGTATTAGTTCAAGCTGATGTGACCATCAACAGCCAACAGAGCCAAGCATTACTCAAGCAATTTAGTTTGTACGGCCCGCCCGCAATATTGTTCTTTAATGGGGCTGGTGCCGAGCAAAAGTCTTTGCGAGTGGTTGGTTTTATGGCGCCCAGCCGTTTTTTAGAGCGACTGCAGGAGTTAGGAGCTAAATAATCCTAGCGTTTGAGTAAGCGTGCAGCCTCAAGCGCAAAATAGGTCAAGATGCCGTCTGCCCCGGCGCGTTTAAATCCGAGTAGGGACTCCATCATTACTGCATCATGATCAAGCCAGCCATTTTGGGTGGCAGCTTTCATCATGGCATATTCGCCACTCACTTGATAGGCATAGGTTGGATAGCCGAAGGCTTCTTTGATGCGATATACGATATCGAGGTAAGGCATGCCAGGTTTTACCATGACCAAATCAGCACCTTCACTAATATCTAAGCCAACTTCACGGATGGCCTCATCGCCATTGGCGGGATCCATTTGGTAAGTCTTTTTATCTGCTTTACCAAGATTCGTTGCCGATCCAACTGCATCCCGAAAGGGACCATAAAATGACGACGCGTATTTGGCGGCATAAGCCATGATGCGCGTATGAATCAATCCTTGATTTTCAAGGGCGGTACGAATTGCACCAATACGGCCATCCATCATGTCAGATGGGGCAACAATATCAACGCCTGCTTGAGCATGACAGAGCGCCTGTTTGATGAGGATTGCGACGGTCTCATCATTCAAAATCCGATGCTGATCATCGAGTACGCCATCTTGACCGTGACTGGTATAGGGATCGAGTGCGACATCAGTCATGATGCCAAGCGCAGGAAAACGTTTTTTTAGTTCCATTACAGCGCTTGGAATAAGCCCTTTTGGATTAAAAGCTTCGGCACCGTCATTGCTCTTTAATGACGCATCGATTATGGGAAAGAGGGCCATCACTGGAATGCCAAGTGCTACGCATTCTTCAGCCACATGAAACAAGCGATCAAGTGACATCCGCTCAATACCCGGCATCGAGGAGACCGCTTGGGTTTGATTGTTGCCGGGCAGTAAAAAAACGGGATAGATGAGATCGTCAATCCGTAGATGATTTTCTTGAATAAGGCGACGTGACCAATCATCGCGGCGCATCCGGCGAGGGCGATAAGCAGGGTATTGAGACATTGCAAATACTTTCTAATCAGGGCAGGGTTGGGTGGTGCGGTGTTCTGGAAAAAGCCATTGTTGAATAAGTGTATCGCTTTCGAGAAGACCGACCCGTTTTGTACTTGAAAATAACTGGGCAGTAATTTGGGCAGGGGCAAATCCCTTTATTTGTTCAGAGATGGCATGTAATAGGGCGCGATTTTCTGAAAACGTTTGTTTATCAGACTTACTTAATAAAATGTGGATAGGTTTTTGGGTCACGCCAAACCACCCAATCATCTGTTCATCCAGTTCAGTGAGGCCCCGTCGCGCATCCACAATTAAGATTAGCCCAACCAAATTCTTGCGAGTTTGAAGGTAGCGGCTTAAGATTTCGTTCCAATGGGAACGGGTTGCCTCGCCAACTGCTGCATAGCCATAACCCGGTAGGTCGACTAAATATGCAAGTAACTCATCCTTGGTATAGACCCCAAAATAGTTAATGTGCTGGGTTCGACCTGGAGTTTTACTTGCAAAGGCTAGGCGCTTCTGATTACATAAGATATTGATTGCACTGGATTTTCCGGCATTGGAGCGCCCTGCAAATGCGATCTCGGGGAGGTCTCCCTGAGGAAGAGTTTGAAGCTCATTGACCGTGGTAAAAAAGCGGGCTTGGTGCAGTTTAGACATGACTGGAAGCTATTGTAAAATCACATGAATTAAGTTTGAACATCGATTCATTTCAAAGTAGGCTAGGTACCCATAATGCGCTATAGCAGCAAATTCTCCAAATTAAATATTTCTGCCCTTTTGCTAGTTTTAGTTGGCGGTTTTTTATCGTTTGCTCATGCAGCTGAGCCTGCAAAAGCCGCCGCGCCTGCGATGACCACCAGCGCTCCAACCCCTGCAGTGATCAAAGCGGATGCTGCTGCTGGCGATGCCCTCTATAACAATGGTGATCCAAAGAGAGGAATCGTTTCTTGCGTTGGTTGCCATGGTCCAAACGGTAATAGCGGGGTTGCAACCTGGCCTAAGTTGGCTGCTCAGCATACTGCCTACACTCTGAAGCAACTCAAGAATTACAAAGATGGCTCAAGGATGAACCCCGTGATGATGGGCATGGTAGCTGCATTAACCGAGCAGGATATGCTGAACCTAGCTGCCTATGTCAGTAAACAAGAGCCTAAGTTGGGTACCGCTCAAAATAAAGATTCAATTGCATTGGGACAGCGCATTTATCGCGCAGGCATTGCTGAAAAAGGTATTCCCGCATGCTCAGGCTGTCACAGTCCTAACGGCGCTGGTATTCCAGCCCAGTACCCACGTTTGAGTGGCCAATGGGCAGATTACTCGACCTCACAATTAATTGCCTTCAGAGAGGGCACCCGCAAGAATAGTGTGCAAATGAGTACGATTGCTACCAAGATGTCAGACGCTGAAATGAAAGCCGTGTCTGATTACATGGCTGGTTTGCGCTAGACCGAATTAGTTCGTTCCAATCGTTCGTTCATTAGCAAATAGGCTATTTACAGCTTCCCGTTCTCTGACTAGGTGAGCTTGACTGCCATCGACCATGACTTCAGCTGATCGTCCACGAGTGTTGTAGTTTGAGGCCATGACAAATCCATAAGCGCCTGCGGACAAAATAGCCAGCACATCGCCCTCTTCAACTCCCAGGGCGCGATCTTTACCGAGCCAATCGCCTGATTCGCAAACAGGGCCAACGACATCATAGGAAATTGCTTTACCGGTTGATGCTTTGATTGGAACGATCGCATGATAGGCATCGTAGAGGGCGGGACGCATTAAATCATTCATGGCGGCATTCACAATGCAAAAGTTTTTATCAGCGCCGGTCTTCAGATATTCAACTTGAGTCAGAAGTACTCCAGCATTTCCGACTAAGGAGCGACCGGGCTCCAAAATCACATCTAGCTGCGTAAAGCCACGCTCATCGATGCGATTGAGTAGGGTGTTGGTGAACATCGTGATATCTGGGGGCGCATCCGAGCCATAGTCGATTCCAAGGCCACCGCCTAAATCAAGATGATGAATGATGATGCCTTCACGCTTGAGCTGCTCAATAAGATCAAGCACCTTATCAAGAGCATCAAGGTAAGGGGAGGTATTTGTGATTTGGGAACCAATGTGACAATCGATGCCAACAATATCGATATGGGGCAGTAGCGCCGCCTCGCGATACGTTTTTAGAACCTCAAAGTAGGCGATCCCAAATTTATTATCCTTGAGACCTGTAGAAATATACGGATGAGTTTGAGCATCGACGTCAGGATTGACGCGTAAGGAAACCGGAGCACGTAAACCCATGCCTTTAGCAATCAGATTAATTCGATGGAGTTCAGGGATGGACTCGACATTAATGCACTTGACGCCAACTGTGAGTGCAAATTTAATTTCATCAGCGGATTTGCCGACCCCAGCAAAAACCATACTTTTTGGATCAGCGCCGATATGAAGGGCGCGCGCCAGTTCACCGCCACTGACTAAATCAAACCCAGCACCTAGTTGCTTGAGCTCATCTAAAACAGCAAGATTACTATTCGCCTTAACTGCATAATGAATTCTGGCGCGTCGACTACCATTTGCACGGATGCAGGCGACATCATAAGCACGGTATGCCGAACAAATCGCATGCTTGCTGTATACGTATAAGGGGGTACCGTATTGACTCGCTAAAACCGATAGCGAAATCCCTTCAGCAAACCATTCCCCATGGTGTTGAGAGAAGCCGATTAGTGATGGAATGGAATGCATCATTACTTTGTGGGGCTTGAATTAATCGGAGTGCTTGAACCTGATTCTTTAGGTGGATATAGAGGACCTTTAGGCTCCGCTTGAGTGGGCGCTGGTGGGACGGGCGGAACATTTGGCAAAAATAAAGGCCCTCTAACCCCACATCCAACGAGGGACATTAAAGCAACGCAAACCGGAATCTTAACTACAATCGATATCATCTGATTAATCACCGAAATTTGAATATAGCATGCAAAATACCTCTTCTTCCCAGATTGACAAAATTGACGATAAGCAATTTCATCAGCTCGCTAGTCATCTATTGCAGTCGATTGAATTTTCGCTTGAGAATGCCGATGAGCGTTTAGATCTCGACCTCGACATTGCTCGTCAAGGGGGTAATGTCATTAATATTGTGTTTCGAGATCGCAGCGTTGTCGTTATCAATACGCAACCGCCCTTGCATGAGATTTGGGTCGCATGTAAAGCCGGAGGCTTTCACTACCGTTGGGCTGGAACCGTTCATCAGCCACGATGGCTTGATACAAAAACAGGTAACGAATTGCTTGCCGACTTATCTCGCTTTGTGAGCGATCAGGCCGGGCAAGCGGTTCAGATTACTTTGCTTGATTAGTCGTTAAGACCTGGTCAACAATCGCATCATCAACCGCCTCAATTTTTGCTTTTCCAATTCTCTCAAGGGTAATGTAACGAATTTCTCCGCCCTCGGATTTTTTATCAATTCGCATAAGATCAAAGAAGCGGCTATTTCCAAGTTTGGGTGCACAATCGGGCAGGTTCATTGCCGAAATGAGTTTTTTAATGCGACCCGCTTCCTCAGTTTGCAAATAGCCTAAGCGAGAAGATAAATCTGCCGCCATCACCATTCCGCATCCTACTGCCTCACCATGCAACCATTCCCCGTAGCCTAAGCCAGATTCGATGGCGTGGCCAAAGGTGTGGCCAAAATTTAAGATGGCACGAATCCCAGACTCTTTTTCGTCGGCAGCTACTACCGCTGATTTAATTTCACAAGAGCGCTCGACTGCATGACTCATCGCATTGCTATCGCAATTTAGTAGTTCTTGGCGATGTGCTTCAATCCAATCAAAAAATTCAGCATCTGCAATCGCCCCGTGTTTGATTACCTCTGCCAAACCGGCCGACAACTCTCGGGGTGGGAGTGACTTGAGGGTATCAAGATCAGCAATGACTGCAACCGGTTGATGAAAGGCACCGATCATATTTTTGCCAAGAGGGTGATTAATCCCAGTCTTGCCGCCTACCGAGGAGTCCACTTGAGCCAACAAGGTGGTGGGCACTTGAATGAAGCGAATGCCGCGCATAAAGCTAGCAGCTGCAAAACCCACCATATCACCAATCACCCCGCCACCGAGAGCAATTAATACCGATTTACGATCAGCGCCATAGGTTAATAGGGCGTCAAAGATTTTCTGCAGAGTAATCCAGTCTTTGTAAGACTCGCCATCGGGTAGAACAATCTCATGAATAGATTTTGCATCTTTTGAAATGGTTTGGATCAAAGATTGGCTATAGAGAGGGCCAACGGTTGTGTTGGTGACCACAAATACAGATTTGCCAGTAATCCAAGGTTTAAAAAGTTCAGATTGCTTAAGTAGCCCCGAACCAATGTAAATGGGGTAGCTGCGTTCACCGAGGGATACATTCAGAGTTTTCATGGGGCTAGTTCAAGTTGCATCAGTAAAGAGCTTACGAGTTGATTAACGCTTGGTTTACCAGTCTCAATAATAAAGTCTGCAATTTCTCGATAGAGTGGATCGCGAATGGCATATAAGTTTTCTAAGATCATCTTTGAGTCGCCATGTTGTAACAGGGGGCGACCGTCGCCACCCTTAGTGCGATGCCAAAGCTCAATCGGGTTGGCATGCAGATAAATCACCGTACCACGTTCAGCAAGCACCCTTCGATTATCTGGAAGTAATATCGCACCGCCACCGGTGGCAAGCACAATCGATTGCTCTCGGGTTAGCTCATCGATGATTTGAGCTTCGCGTTTACGAAAACCTGCCTCACCTTCCATCTCAAAAATGGTCGGTATTTTGACGCCACAACGCTCTTCAAGCGCATGGTCAGAATCGATAAAGCGCCGCTCGAGTTTGCGGGCAATTAATTTCCCAACCGTTGACTTGCCAGCCCCCATTAGTCCAATTAGAAAGATATTGGAATTTTCAATGTCCATAGCGTCATTCTATTCGGGTTTATCTAAGATGGTAGGTGTTAAAAATACGAGAAGTTCAGTCTTATCTCGCAAGCTAGATTGATGTTTAAAAAGATGACCAATTAAAGGAATGTCTCCTAAGAATGGGATTTTGACAGTATCCTTTCGCTCCGTAGTTTGATAAATACCGCCTAAGATGACCGTCCCACCATTCTCAACACTAACTTCGGAGCTCAGATTTTTAGTATCGATGGCATAACCTTGTTCCGTCTTCATGCCCACACTGTCTTTATTGATGGCAACTAATAAAGAGACTTTGCCATCATGATGAATCTTGGGAACCACCTCGAGACGTAAGTTCGCTTTACGAAACTGAATTTTGTTTCCTCCATTTGAAGAGGAGGTTTGGTATGGCAGTTCAGTACCCTGTTCAATGGTTGCTTTCACCATATCAGCAGTCATGATGCGCGGATTTGACAATATCTTGCCCTGCCCATCACTCTCAAGAGCACTTAATTCAAAATCGAGTAAGCGAGTGGCGTTTTTACTCAGCAGGGTTGCTGCCGCGGTAACTGGCTCAAATCCACTGAGGCCACCAGCGCCAAGCGGTGATCCCAGTGCAAACGAACCGTTAGTCTGACCGTTCCCTCCAGGCACGATCTCTGGTTGCGAGCGTAAGCCAAGCTTAGCACCTAGATTGCGCGCAAAGCGATGGTCTGCTTCCACAATCCTGGCTTCAATTAAAATTTGCCGTGGTGTGCCATGATGCTCGCCACCAAAGGGGAGTGCTGAGTCGTCCCGACGTTGCTTTTGGAAGGCATTGATTTCTTGGTGTGGTGCAATCCAATAGACCCCCTGATTGCGAATAAAACGTAAGCCTCGACTTGCCAAGATGGTTGATAAGGCGGTTTGCCATGGAATATCGACAAGCTGGACATCAATGCTTCCTTGAATGCTGGGACTTAATACAAAATGGGTATTGCCAAGCTGTCCCAATGCATGGAGTAAATCTACCAGCGGCATCTCTTTTGCTGAAATACTAATTGGTGTATTGGGCGTCGCATTGTCGCTGGTTGGGTGATATGCAAATGCGTTTGGTAGGCCAAGCAAAAGCCAAATCCAACAGCTTCTCAATACAACATTCCTCATGGCGAAATCAGTACCACTTGCTTTCCTCCAGGACCTTGTAAGGTAGCCTGGGTGCGGTCAAAGTGTGTGATTTGCCAGGCGGGTTTAGCAAACGCATGTTTTGCATAGAGCCGACTTTGTTGCCCATCATGGAGCATCACGAAGGCGCCGTCCTTATTCTTGCCAACGCCCACGTACCGCCATTTCTTTAAATCGACTTCATCAGGATCGGGGATTGCTGATCGTTTCGTTTCTTTGATAGAGATATGTCGCTTCAATTGGGTCCCCTCCAGAAATTCCATTATCTGTTCTAGGTTTTCTTCAGCCTGTCCATGGAGGTCATCAATCTGACTTTGAATTCCAATTAGATCCCGCTTCATCAATGCTTGATTTGATCCATCCTGACCACGTTCTGCGAGTTCATGAACTTGGATGGTCAAATAGACTAAAGTGAAAAGAATCGCTACAAAACCAATCCCAACAATGAGCATCCCAGGATGAAGCGAGGTAAAAGAGGATTCTTTGAGGGCGCTAAGACCTCCCCAGGCTTGCCCAATTTGATTACTACTCGGGGCCTGGTGTTTACTTTGTAAATGATCGGCCCGGTTTTCATGCTCCAAAATAGCAGGATCGTTGCCTAGACTTTGCAGCGTTTCGTCAAAATCTTCTCGTTTGATATTGCGATAGACCATACCCTATTGTGTTGGTGCCCGCTGGTTATTGAAATCAGTAAACCCGGATTGATTGATCGGTAATTCTTGTAAATGCTGTAGGACCA
The DNA here is from genome assembly GCA_016867965.1 of Betaproteobacteria bacterium. Classification (GTDB taxonomy): domain Bacteria; phylum Pseudomonadota; class Gammaproteobacteria; order Burkholderiales; family Burkholderiaceae; genus Polynucleobacter. Next base: position 19,493 of record VGIH01000019.1, read on the forward strand.
TATAATTTGGGAATGGCTAATCCACCAAGCAAAAAACCGTCTTTGCAACGAGGCTCGGGAATACGTTTTTCTGAAAAGTCAGGCGCTAGCTTACTAATTAAAGCGCTATTGATCTTGATGGTGGTGGTTGGCTTGTTATTTACGATGTTTGTTGCTTACGCATTTATCATTGCCAAGCCAAATTTACCGAACATTTCGGCCCTAGTCGATTACAACCCAAAAGAGCCGCTGCGGATCTATACCGCTGATAAGGTATTGATTGGTGAGTTTGGAGAAGAGCGACGTAACGTTGTCCCGCTCAATGAGATCCCAGTCCATCTCAAGTACGCAGTGATTGCAATTGAGGACGATCGTTTTTATAGTCATGGCGGCGTTGATTACTGGGGCGTGTTGCGTGCGGCCTTAGCTAATTTACGAGGACGTCTATCTCAAGGGGCGTCGACCATCACAATGCAGGTGGCACGAAATTTTTTCTTAAGTAATGAGAAGACCTTCAGTCGTAAGCTTTATGAGGTATTGCTTGCCTGGGAAATCGAGGCCCAATTAACCAAGGATAAGATTCTTGAAATTTACATGAATCAAATTTATTTGGGTCAGCGCGCTTATGGATTTGCGAGCGCCTCCAAAATTTATTTCGGTAAAGAGCTCAAAGACATCAGTATTGCCGAGGCAGCGATGTTAGCTGGCTTACCGAAGGCACCTTCGGCCTATAACCCGGTGAATAACTATAAACGTGCCAAGATTCGTCAAGAATATATTTTGCAGCGCATGCGTGATCTCTCGTACATTACACCGGCCGATTATGAAAAGGCGATGGCTGAGACGATCAAGATTCGCGGATTAGGAAAAGAGTTTGATACCCGCGCTGATTTTGTTGCAGAGATGGCCAGACAACTTCTCTTCTCTCAGTACGGCGATATTGTTTATTCGCAAGGTATTAATGTTTACACCACAGTTTTAAAAGCGGATCAACATGCAGCGTATGCAGCTGTTCGCAAGGGTATATTTGACTATGATTTACGACATGCGTATCGTGGGCCAGAGGGGTTTATTGAGCTCCCTGCGGATCCAGTAAAGCGCCAACGAGCGATTGATGACGCCCTACTCGATTACCCAGCGCTTGACGAGCTGCAATCTGGAGTTGTCTTAGAGGCAAGCCCTAAAGAATTAAAGGTCATGATTGCGACTGGGGAGCAAATCACGATTAAAGGCGACGCATTAAAGCTTGCAAGCGCTTCATTATCTGAATCCGCTCAGCCTAAACGGCGGATTCGTCCGGGTGCGGTGGTTCGATTGCTCAACGAGGATGGAGTTTGGAAACTGGCTCAATTACCTCAAGTTGAGGCTGCCTTTGTGGCCCTTGATCCGAATGATGGAGCAATCTTAGCCTTGGTCGGCGGTTTTGATTTTCGTCGTAATAAATTTAATCATGTAACACAAGCGCTTCGCCAACCTGGCTCGGCATTTAAACCCTTTGTTTATGCCGCTGCTCTTGAAAAGGGTTTAAGTCCTTCAACGATGGTGAATGATGCGCCATTATCAATTGGCGCATTGGAAACTGGTAGTCAAGTCTGGCAACCCAAGAACTACGATGGTAAGTTTGACGGCATGATGCGTTTGAGAACAGCATTAGCAAAGTCTAAGAATTTAGCATCGGTTCGAGTGATTCGCAAAATAGGCCCGTCCTATACTCAAGAATTTATTCAACGATTTGGTTTTGAGCCCGAGAAGCATCCACCCTATCTCACCATGGCTCTTGGTGCGGGGTCTACTACGCCGTTGCAAATGGCAAGTGCCTACAGTGTTTTCGCTAATGGTGGTTATTTTGTAAATCCCTATCTAATCGACAAAGTAACCGATGCAAAAGGTCAAATTCTATTTCAGGCCGATCCAGTTCGGGTTGGAAAAAGTGCAATCCGAGTCTTGGATGAGCGAACTACTTTTGTGATGGATAGCATGTTGCAAGAAATTACAAAAACCGGAACCGCAGCGCGGGCGCGACCTGCTTTAGGTCGCAACGATATCGCTGGAAAAACGGGCACAACAAATGATTCACACGATGCATGGTTTGCTGGTTACAACGCTCGGGTTG
>VGIH01000020.1 GCA_016867965.1 Betaproteobacteria bacterium
CTTTTTTGCACCCTCGTCCGATAGCAAACTTGAAGCAACAGATACTGAGCGCGATGCGTCGGGGACATAAACCACTGGACCCTCATAATGCGGAGCAATCTTGACGGCAGTATGAACACGCGAAGTCGTTGCACCACCAATTAATAAGGGGATTTTTCTATCCCGGAAATAATTGTCCCGTTGCATTTCTTGGGCAACATAGGTCATCTCTTCTAACGAGGGTGTAATTAATCCAGATAAACCAACAATGTCGGCGCTTTCTTCCTTTGCCTTCTTTAAAATTTGATCGCAGGGAACCATCACACCCATATTGACCACCTCAAAGTTATTACATTGCAAGACAACCGTCACAATATTCTTTCCAATATCGTGCACATCGCCTTTAACGGTTGCAATTACGATTTTTCCCTTGGCTTTACTTTCCCCACCAGCAGCAACCAATTGCTTCTTTTCTTCCTCGATGTACGGAATTAAATGAGCCACCGCCTGTTTCATCACCCGCGCACTCTTGACCACCTGGGGCAAAAACATTTTGCCGGCACCAAACAAATCTCCGACCACATTCATTCCGTCCATGAGGGGCCCCTCAATCACCTCAATAGGCCTTCCGCCTGAACCCATAATCTCGGCACGCAGCTCCTCGGTATCGTCCACTATGAAGTTTGTGATGCCATGAACAAGTGCATGAGTTAAACGCTCACGCACCGGCGCCTCGCGCCACACCAAGTTTTCCTCTTGCTTAATGCCCCCGCCCTTATATTGATCGGCAATAGCTAATAAACGCTCAGTGGGGGTTTGACCATCTTTTTCTTTGAAGCGGTTTAGGACCACATCCTCAACACGCTCGCGCAACTCAGGATCTAGGTCAGCATATACCCCAAGCTGTCCAGCATTTACGATAGCCATGTCCATACCTGCTTTGATAGCATGGTACAAAAATACCGTATGAATTGCTTCACGAACACGATCGTTCCCGCGAAATGAAAAACTAACGTTTGATACCCCACCGCTCACTTTAGCGGCCGGTAAGTTCTTCTTTATCCAGCGGGTTGCCTCAATAAAATCAACTGCGTAGTTATCATGCTCTTCAATTCCTGTTGCAATCGCAAAAATATTGGGGTCAAACACAATATCCTCTGGAGAAAAATTGAGTTCATTTACCAGAATCTTGAATGAACGTTCACAGATTTCAATTTTTCTTTGATAGGTATCTGCTTGTCCTTTCTCATCAAAAGCCATTACAACAGTGGCCGCGCCATACCGCTTAACTAATTTGGCGTGATACTTAAACTGCTCCTCGCCCTCTTTGAGCGAAATTGAGTTCACAATCGCCTTACCTTGCACGCACTTCAGTCCGGCTTCGATCACAGTCCATTTGGATGAATCCAACATAATGGGTACCCGCGCGATATCTGGCTCAGAGGCAATCAGATTTAAAAATCGCGTCATGGCGGCTTCAGAATCAAGCATCGCCTCATCCATATTGATATCAATGATTTGTGCCCCGTTTTCTACTTGCTGTCTTGCAACGGCTAGGGCTTCATCAAATTGGTTATTTAAGATCATTCGAGCAAATGCTTTTGAACCAGTAACATTGGTACGCTCACCAATATTCACAAAGCCAATCTGAGGCGAAATATTACACGGCTCAAGCCCTGATAAGCGCATTGGCTTAAGTAATTGCTGGGTCATTCTTATTCTTCTGCAGTATCGCTGTGAAAAGGTCTAGGCTTTCTTGTTGCCATCATTTTTGCGATTTGTCTAATATGCTCGGGTGTAGTGCCGCAACACCCCCCAACTATATTTAAAAGACCGTCTCGCGCAAATTCATCAACAAGATTCGAGGTTACTTCTGGCGTTTCATCAAATCCGGTCTCACTCATAGGATTTGGCAATCCTGCATTCGGATAACAGGAGATGGCAGTGTCACAAACGCGTGCTAATTCGGCAATGTAAGGTCGCATTAAAGCAGCACCAAGAGCGCAATTTAAGCCAAACGTCAAAGGCTTAATATGGCGCAAACTATTCCAAAACGCTTCTACAGTCTGCCCCGAAAGAATTCGGCCCGATGCATCTGTGACCGTTCCTGAGATCATGACTGGTAAGCGCTCACCCGATTCTTCAAAAAATTCATCGATCGCAAATAAAGCTGCTTTGGCGTTAAGGGTATCAAAGATAGTTTCCACCAATAGCAAGTCGACGCCGCCCTCAAATAGTCCCTCGACCTGTTCGCGATAAGCAGCACGCAAACTATCAAAATTAACATTACGAGCGCCTGGATTGTTCACGTCTGGCGAAATACTAGCGGTCTTTGGAGTCGGCCCAATTGCGCCAGCCACAAAACGGGGTTTGTCGGATGTTGAGTATTCATCGCAGGCTTGACGGGCCAGCTTAGCTGCCTGGACATTCATCTCGCGCGCCAGCTCTGGCATCTTGTAATCCTCTTGCGCAATTGAAGTGGCACCAAAGGTATTTGTTTCGATAATATCGGCACCCGCTTCCAAATACTGTGCGTGGATATTCTTAATGATATCTGGCTGAGTAAGCACCAAAAGCTCATTATTACCTTTAAGATCAATTGGATGATTTGCAAAACGTTGGGTCGTCTTTAATCCTCTGTAATCTTCTTCAGAAAACTTTTTTTGCTGAATCATTGTTCCCATGGCGCCGTCCAAAATTAATATGCGCTTACCGAGTAGACTTGATAACTCAGCTCCACGACTATATGGCTTTAGTTGACTATATTGGGATTGCATTAATTTAAAAGTGGCTTTAATCTTAGTTAACATGGTATTTTATTCGTAATTTGTACATTTAGCCCATATGGAGTAATTATGTTTGGAGCAGTGCCGGACTTTAATCAAAGTCTTGAAATGTTTAAAACCATGTGGGGTCAAAATGCGACTGGGGCACCTGGGGCAGCATTTATGCCAGATATGGGCGCCGGTATGTCAGGCTTTAATGGGGCAATGCCTACCTTCGATATCGAGGAGCTTGATAAACGCATTAAAGACCTCAAAAGCGTTGAGTCTTGGCTGAGCCTCAACCTCAATGTTCTAAAGTCAACGATTCAGACCCTTGAGGTGCAGCGTGCCACTCTCATGGCGATCAAATCATTTGGCGATGCGATGGCAAATCCTCCACCAAGTCCATCGGACGCTGAAAGGTCGTCAGAATCTAAGTCGAAAGAGCGCAAAAGCGCCAAATCCCGTCCTCGCCCAAAGAGCGCTGCAAAATCTTCTGGTGCCACAGATAATTCAAGTGAGCAATAGCTTCACCCATGGCAAAGCTCAGCTGATGGTTATCAAGCGGTCGCCGAAATAAGACTGGAAGGATCTCATAAGCGGTTCGCGGCTCTTGACAGGCAATCAGGGTCTCACTTAACCGAGCACGGTGATGCTCATGCAACTGCTCGATTCGTTCGCGTAAACCCACAAAAGGTTTGCCATGCGATGGCAAAACGAGAGTTTCGGCAGGCAATGATCGCCAATGATCAATGGATCGTAAATAGAGGTCTAAGGGGTTTGCATCCGGATCAGCATCATAGACGCTGACATTGGTAGAGATTCGGGGTAAGACCATATCACCAGAGATAAAAATTCCTAAGGATACGCAATAGAGCGTGGCATGTTCAGGTGCATGCCCATACCCCATCGATACTACCCAATCATGCTCCCCGATTTGAATATGGTCACCATCCATGATGCGACGATACCGTTTAGGCACTTCGGGCACTAAGCGACTGTAATAGTCTGCACGACTACGAATGCGCTCGAGATCTTCGGCATGCCGCAAGCCATGGCGCCCATAGTGATCGGCCGTTCCACCATTGCCTGGAGTAGAACCAATGGCAGCACCACCCTCCTTACTGCTCAACCATTGAGCCATCAGAAAATCGCTCATGGAGATCCATAACCTAACCTTCCAACGCTCACATAAATAATTGGCAAGCCCAATATGATCTGGATGCATATGAGTTACCAATACTCGTAAAACAGGCAAATCTTGGAGATGATTAGTAAAAATGGATTCCCAGCACGACTTCGTATGTTCATTGGTAATCCCACAGTCAATAATGGTCCAACCCTCCTGGCCATCCAATCGATCCCGTAAAAGCCACAAATTAATGTGATCAAGGGCAAATGGCAGCGGCATCCGTAACCAATACACACCAGGAGCAACTTCCAACGTTGCTCCCTCTGGCACTAGGGTCTCCCCATATGGATAGACCAATTTCTTTATTGCATGATTATTGCTTGTTGGGGCTGACTGGCTCATCTTTGAATCCTAATTAATTGCTAGATACACTCTTGGTATGAACAATCCGTTTCCAAAACTATTATCGTCGCAAGTCGCTTTTGATATGGCCCAAACCCTGCTTCAAGGATTTATGCGCCATTACAGTATTTTCAGAGATGCTGGCTGCTTAGCCAAAGCTGCATTTGAGAGCCAAGATTGGCATGGTATTCGCCAACTACTGAGGGATCGAATCACCTTCTATGACCAACGAGTCCATGAAACAGCCCATCACCTTGAGGAAGAGTTTGATGCGCCTGCCCTATCCGATGAAATTTGGCAACAGGTAAAATTGCATTACATCGGACTTCTATCGAATCTTCATCAGCCAGAGTTAGCTGAAACGTTTTTTAATTCGGTCACAACACGAATTCTTGCAAGCAAGTATTTCAATAACAAATTTATCTTTGTCCGCCCCACGATCTCAACCGAATACTTAGAAAACGATGAAGCGCCCTCAAAGCCGTCCTACCGGGCGTACTACCCTGGCGATATTCAAGGTCTTCAACCTGTCCTCAAAAGTTTAATTAGCAGTTTTTATCTTAAAAACTCCTTTGAAAATTTAGATCGTGATCTTGACCTCACGACCAAACTCATCAAACAGTCTCTCTCGAACACAACGAGCTCAACGGATTTTCAGATTCATGCCTTAAGCACACTATTCTTTCGCAATAAGACCGCCTACATCATGGGGCGCATCATTAATGGAGAAAAGATTTCTCCCTTGGTACTGGCTCTGATGCACAACCCAAAAAGTGAATTAGTTATTGATGGCATCTTGCTCTCGGAAGTGGACCTGCGTCTCATTTTTAGTTTCACGCATAGTTACTTCTTAGTCGATATGGAGGTCCCATCGGCTTATGTCACGTTTATGCGAAGCCTCTTGCCGCATAAACCCCGCGCTGAGCTCTACAACATGATCGGACTTCAAAAACATGGTAAGAACCTGTTTTACCGAGACTTTCAGCATCACCTGATGCATTCCACCGATCAATTTCGGATTGCCCCTGGAATTCGGGGCTTAGTGATGCTGGTGTTTGATCTACCGAGCTATCCCTATGTATTTAAGCTCATTAAGGATTATTTTCCGCCACCAAAAGAAACCTCACGCGATCAAATTATGGCGAAATACCAATTGGTTAAGCAGCATGATCGGGTTGGACGAATGGCTGACTCTCTGGAGTTTTCCAATGTTGCTTTTCCATTAAATCGGTTTACCCCCGAACTACTATCCGAGCTTGAGGAGCACTGCGCATCCCTGCTTGAGTTCAGCGGGGGCGAAGGCCCTGATGCCGAATTAGTCATCAAACATCTTTATATCGAACGGCGTATGACCCCTCTCAATATTCGTCTTCAGGAGGGATCACCTGCAGAAATCGAGGATGGTGTGATTCAATATGGCGAAGCGATAAAAAATCTCATCGCAGCCAATATTTTTCCGGGCGACTTGCTGTATAAAAACTTTGGGGTCACGCGCTATGGACGTGTCGCCTTTTATGATTACGATGAAATTGAATACTTAACCGATTGCGAAATCCGAGAGGTTCCTGCACCTCGCAATGAGGATGATGAAATGGCGAGCGAGCCCTGGTATCGCATTGGCCCTAAAGATATTTTTCCGGAGACTTATAAAACATTTTTACTTGGTAATGATCAAATCCGTGATCTGCTACTCAAGCACCATGCTGATCTATTCCAACCGGCAATGTGGCAATCGTATAAGAATCGTTTACTTGCAGGCGAAATTCCTGACTTCATTGAGTATGATCAGTCTTTACGGCTTAAAAATATTTTCCCGGATAACTTCTGATGATTCGAAACCTAGATGGCAGCATTGGCTCACCATGCGTCAACTGGTGTGAAATGAATCCAAGATCAAACTACTGCTATGGCTGCTTTCGAAGCATCGAAGAAATTGCAAATTGGTCTGTCTTGAGTGAGGCAGAAAAGGAAGCGGTTTGGTTGGCGCTTACCTTACGACAGGTAACTGCGAACTCTAGCGATTAACGTCCACAATCACCCGACCACGTACCTTACCATTCATCAGATCCTCAGCATATTGAACACTCTCGCCCAAGGAAATTTCCTTAGCAATCGTCATTAATTGCTCAGGTTTGCACAGGGATGCGAGTTGAGCCCAAGCCTCAATACGCTTTTGCTTTGGTTGAGTAACGCTATTGATCCCATAGAGGGTAACGCCACGTAAGATGAATGGAGCAACCGTGGCTGGAAAATCCATTCCCTGTGCTAGACCGCATGCGGCAACCACACCATTGGCTTTAGTAGCAGCGCATGCATTGGCTAAGGTATGACTTCCTACTGAATCAACCACCCCTGCCCAGCGCTCCTTCGCTAAGGGTTTGCCTGGCTGAGATAAGGAGGAACGATCGATCACTTCGGGTGCGCCAAGTGATTTCAAATAATCTGCTTCCTCAGGGCGACCGCTACTAGCGACAACGGTGTAGCCCAATTGATGCAAAAGACTAATTGCAAAACTACCCACTCCACCTGCTGCACCGGTCACCAAGATTTCACCATCGGCAGGCTTCAGACCATGTTTTTGAAGTGCCATAATGCACAACATGGCGGTGTAACCTGCTGTACCAATGGCCAAGGATTGTTTGGGTGTAAATGCCTTAGGCAATGGAATCAGCCATTCAGACTTTAGGCTTGCCAACTGGGCCAAGCCCCCCCAGTGAGACTCCCCCACACCCCAACCGTTTAATACAACCAGGTCACCAACTTTAAACTCAGGACTCTTGCTTTCAATGACCTCGCCGGTTAAGTCAATTCCGGGGATCATAGGAAATTGCCGAACGATTGGGCCCTTACCAGTAATTGCTAAGCCATCCTTGTAATTTAAAGTGGAGTAATGCACCTTAATCCGGACATCCCCTACGGGCAAGGCACTCTCATCAACGTCACTCAATTGAGCACGATATCCTTGATTGTCTTTATTAATTACAATGGCTTTAAACATAATGTGTTCCAAAATAGATTAAATAATGAATCCGTGTACTTTATAAAACCGTTTATCCTATTGCTTCAAGATCGATTATGGGGCTTTTCATGAAACGTATTGTATTAATAGTTGCGACCCCTCTTGTTTTAAGTGCCTGTGCTTCAACCGAATTAACGATGTCTCTGGGTAATATGCGCTTAATTAGCTCGAGCGCCGATCCTCAGCAAGTGATGGATTTTGCGAATAAAGTCTGTAAGGATGACTTTTATATGGGTGCAAGTTTTATTTCCAAGGCGGGCAAAGATTACCGGTTTAAATGCGTCAGAGCCGATGAAAATGAGGTCCTAATTCCAATACCAAGCACCAAAATTAATCTCTCCAAGTAAAGTTTTTTCATTGCAAACTCATTTCTCATCCCTCGAGTTAAGACAAGCGTTTTCTAGCTTTCCAACCGGAGTCACCGTAATCACGGGGCTTAATTCTGATAAAAATCCGGTCGGCATTACGGTAAGCTCATTTAATACTGTATCCCTATCGCCCCCCCTTATTTTATGGAGCATAGGAAAGCAATCGGTTCTTAAAGATTGTTTTAGCGTCGGGCAACGACAGCTGATTCATGTCTTAGAAGCCAGTCAAAAGGATCTGGCTCTAATTTTTGCCAAGCAGATCAAGAAAAATATTCTTGAACTAAACCACAGTATCAATAGCAGTGGTTTATATCAACTCGCAGACTGTGCCGCCTATTATGAATGTGAGACTATTGCAGTTCATGAAGGTGGCGATCATCAAATTATTGTGGCTCGTGTTTTAGCTATTAAATACGATCCTGATTTACAACCATTGCTGTTTGCGCATAGCCAATTTACGCAACTCGCATTTGATCCGGAAGGAAGTCTATGATGACGCTATGGGGCAGAAAATCATCCATTAATGTTCAAAAGGTATTATGGGCGCTCTCTGAGTTAGCCCTTATTGAGGGGCGTGACTTTGAGCGGATTGATGCAGGCCTACACTTTGGAGTCAATAAAACCCCAGAGTTTTTAGCACTGAATCCAAACGGTTTGGTACCAACTTTACGAGATGGGGAGCTAGTCCTTTGGTAATCGAATTCCATCTTGCGCTATTTGGCTCATAAGTACGCGAATCGCAATCGCTTCTCGGTTGACCTCGCACCGATGGCAGCCTCCGATAAATGGCTCGATTGGCAATTAACAACCCTGTGGCCAGCGCTTCGCATCCCATTCTTAGGCTTAACCCGTGTTCCCGAAGCCGAGCGAGACTATGCGGCAATCCATAAGGCGTTCCAGGAGTCCAATCATTTACTCGGGATTCTGGATGGCGTTTTAAGTAAGCAGTCTTATTGTTCTGGCCCTAACTTTCACTTAGGCGACATTGGTCTAACCTTATGTGTCAAGCGCTGGTTCATGCTGAGTGATCAATACCCGGACAAAACTGGTCCGCGCACTGATTTAAAACACGTTACTCGCTGGTACGACCAGATTTGTAAATCAACCCAATTTACCAAAGTGGTTGAACAGTAATTAAACCTGATTAAATTTCTTTTGTTGGTGATCTGCGCCGATGTAGAGATACATCGCTGGCACCACAAATAAAGTGAATAATGTGCCGATTGCAAGGCCAGTAAAGATCACGATTCCCATGGATTGACGGCCAGCTGCCCCAGCACCTGAGGCAATCACAAGTGGAATAACACCTAAAACCATGGCAGCGGTCGTCATCAAAATTGGGCGCAGACGCACACTGCTTGCCTCAATAATGGCCTCCAACTTTGTTCGTCCTGCAACTTGAAGTTCATTGGCAAACTCCACCATCAGAATTCCGTGTTTACTAATTAATCCCATTAAGGTCACTAATCCCACTTGGGTATACACGTTTAAGGTTGTAAAACCAAGATTAATGAAGATCAATGCCCCAAATAGCGCCAATGGCACAGAGACCAAAATAACCAAGGGGTCACGGAAACTCTCAAACTGAGCGGCAAGAACCAAAAAGACGATCAACACGGCAAACAGCATGGTGACCAAAAATCCCCCCGACTCAGCTTTGTACTGACGCGATGGGCCAGCGTAATCAATCGAGTAGCCGGATGGCGCAGCTTCTTTGATCGTTTGCTCCAGAAAATCCAATACCTCTTCTTGGGAGACAAATGGGGTACTAACACCACTAATCGTAGCTGAATTTAACTGCTGAAAACGATTAATGGATTGGGGTACGACGCGACTTTGTATAGTGGCAATGGTTCTCACCTGAATCATCGCCCCCGTCGGCGTTTTAATGTAATAGTCCAAAATCTGATCGGGATTTAAGCGATCTGCTTGCTTCACCTGTGGAATAACTCGATAGGAGCGGCCTGCGACTGAGAAGTAATTAACAAAGCCACCGCCCAAAGCAGCAGATAAAGCATTCCCAACATCACGCTGAGTCATTCCTAGAGCAGCCACTTTCTCACGATCAATTTGCAGTACATCTTGCGGCTTATCAATCTTTAAATCTGAATCCACAAAGAAGAACATGCCACTTTGTCTGGCTTTATCGAGAACAGCTTGCGACACCTCATTTAAATTGGTATAGGGCTCGGTCGTATTGATGACCACTTGTACTGGAAAGCCCTGAGCGCCTGGCAACGCTGGAAACTGGAATGCAGCAATACGCGTTCCCGCAATGCTGTTCCATTTATTTTGAAGATCTTCTTGGAATTTACTAGCACTTCGACTACGCTCACCCCAATCTTTCATAATCACACCGCCAAAACTTGAATTTGGGCTAGTGATCTGAAACATTTGCTTATATTCAGGCTCTTTACTAGCAATCTGAAAAACCTGATCAGCATACCCTTGCATTTGATTTAAAGTGGAATTGGGTGGTCCAACCGCTGAAACCAGAACGATGCCCTGATCCTCTGTAGGCGCAAGTTCTGAACGTGCAGTTGCATAAAGGTACACAACGCCAATGAGCAATAAAATTCCCATCACGATGATGACCTGCCAGGTTGATAACAGGTCGCGTAATGTGTTTTGGTAGGAATGTCGCACACCCTCAAACACTCGATCAATCTTTTTCACAAAAGGAGACATCTCATCCTCTTGCGAAAATAGCCGCGAGCACATCATGGGCGATAGCGTTAAAGCAACCACCCCCGAAACCGCGACAGCGCCCGCTAACGTAAATGCGAACTCGGTAAATAAGGCGCCCGTTAATCCGCTTTGAAAACCAATTGGAATGTAAACCGCAATCAGCACAATCGTCATTGCCAAAATGGGATTACCGAGCTCACGTGCTGCGATCAACGACGCCTCTAGCGGTGACTTCCCCTCTTTCATGTGGCGATCAACGTTTTCGACCACAATAATGGCGTCGTCCACCACCAAGCCAATCGCTAACACCAAGGCTAACAATGTCAATAGGTTGATTGAGTAGCCAAGGAGTTGCATCATGAAAAACGTGCCAATCAATGACAATGGCATGGCCAGTACGGGTACCGCAACCGCACGGTAACTACCTAAAAATAGATAGATCACGATGGTCACAATAATTAAAGCCTCTAGCAGCGTTTGGACCACTTCCTGAATGGAGGTATTAATAAAATCAGTCGAGTCATACACAATCTTGGCATTTAAGCCGGTTGGTAACTGCTTCTGAATATCAGGAAATGCATCACGAACCCGCTTAGCCACATCCAATAGGTTTGCATCGGGTGCGACCTTAATACCAATAAAGACCGACTGCTTTCCATTAAACGCAACATTGTTGTTGTAATCCTCAGATCCCAGGGTAACCGTTGCTACTTGGTCTAAATACACAATGTCTGCGCCATTGCGTTTAATGATTAATTTACGAAATTCGTCTAAGGAGTGAAGGTCGGTATTAGCAACTAAATCGACCGAAACCATCTGACCCTTTGTACTACCTACAGGGGCTAAATAATTATTTGCTGCCATGGCCGCGTATACATCATCTGGAGCAACACCAAGTCCTGCCATTCGATCACGATCAAGCCATGCGCGTAAGGCAAATTTACGGCCACCTAAGATTTCGGCATTTTGCACTCCATTAATTGAATCCAACTTAGGCTTAACGACGCGCAATAAATAATCAGTAATACTGTTATTAGCGATGTCGTCACTATAAAACCCCATATACATTGCCGCAGTCGTTTGACCCACTTGTACTGTCAAAATTGGCTGTTGTGCTTGGGGTGGTAATTGGTTCCGCACAGAACTAATTTGCGTATTAATTTGAGTTAGCGCCTGGTTGGCATCGTAATTAAGCCGCAGGGTAGCAGTGATCGTGGAAACACCGCTGATGCTAATTGAAGATAAATAATCAATGCCTTGGGCTTGAGCGATGGCTCCCTCTAAGGGCTGGGTAATAAACCCAGCGATCGTCTCTGGATCTGCTCCAAAATAAGTTGTCGTGATAGTAACTACTGCATTTTGAGTTTGTGGATACTGATTGACAGGCAATGAATCAACTGCTTTGAGGCCCAATAGCAAAATTAGTAAGCTCACTACGATTGCAAGTACAGGACGGCGAATAAATAAATCCGTCCATTGATGACGCTGAAATTCTTGGCTCATTGCTCTTGAGGCTTAGGGTCCGGTGAATTGGCTGGCAAGACACTGTTATTCACGATTAGCGGGGTGCCATTCTTCAATTTCAATTGCCCACTAGTAACAACAGTCATTCCGGGCTCCAAACCTTTGAGAATGGCAACCTGATCGCCTCGGGTGGAACCAGTGGTTACAAACACCTGCTGCGCCTCAAGAATAGGTATGCCTTTTTTATCAAGGCGATTCGTTTTCTTGGCAATAAATACCGTGCTGCCATAGGGGTTGTAGGTAACAGCGGTTTGAGGCAAGGTCAGCAACTCAACTTTATCGCCCAAATTAACATTGACGTTTGCAAACATACCAGGCAAGAGCTTTTTATCTGGATTGCTAATTTGAGCCTCGATCTGAATATTGCGGGTATTGAGCTCCACCTTAGGACTAACGGCCGTAATTTTTCCTAAAAACGGTTTTTCTTTGAATGCATCGGTCTGTAATTCAATGGTTTGACCAATCTCGATAATCCCAGCCGAGCTTTGGGGCAGGGTGAAATCTACAAAAATAGGATCAATGGTCTGCAAGGTTAATAGCTTATCGCCAGGATTAACGTGCTGGCCAGGATTAATCGTGACGATACCAACCCGACCGCTAAATGGGGCTTTGAGATTCTTTTTGGCAATCAAGGCAATTTGCTGCTCCACTTGGGCTTGCTTTGCCTTCATATCGGCAGTACTGGTGTCAAAGACATTTTTACTGATCGCCTGAATTGCTAATTGAGCCTTATCGCGCTCATTAATGACTTTCGCTAAGTCAGCCATGGCTTTTAAAGAGTTCAGCTGTGCAACATCCGCGGAGTCGTTAAGCTTTATTAGTAATGAACCTTCTTTAACATCCACACCTGACTTAACGGGAACCTCCACCACCAATCCACCAACTTCGGTGCTTAGATCAACTCCTCGGAATGCACGTACGTTTCCGACACTGTTTATGCGAGGCTGCCATTCTTGCTTCTCAATTATTATGGTCGTCACCGAAGCGGGAGGAATGCCCATACCAGCCATAAACTGGTTAAACATAAATGTTTTTAATTGGTTAAACGCAACGATTAAGCCTAGTAAGATAAACACCCCAAATAGCATCACAACCATGCGACGCTTTAAGGGGGGCATTTGCATGAGAGCAGCATATGCTTTGGTCTTTTTAAAACGTTCACGCGGGCGTAAACGAGACCCAATCCAAGCAAATGGTACCCTCATAAGCCTTAACGTTTTCTCAGTGAGAAGCGTATTTTTTATCCACGCTATGAATTGATGCACTAGATTCATGAATCGATCTCTTAATGACTTTGTTTAGGCGAGTTAACTTGCTCATTGGCTTGCGCCTGAAAAGCTGGGCCACTCCGATTCCACCAGCCTCCTCCAAGTGCAGCAAATAATGCTGCGGTATTAGCAAAACGGCTTGCTTGCACATCAATCAAGCGGAATTTGGTTTGCTGATATTGTCGCTGGGCAATTAATACTGCCAGGTAACTACCAGTGCCGATTTTATATTGTTCCTCTAATAAATTGAGATACTCCAAAGCATTACGCTCTGCATCCGAAGCAGCTCGCAGAGCAAGTGCATCACTTTCAAGTGCTTGTAATGCATTTGCTACCTCTTGAAATGCATTCAATACAGTCGCTTGATACTGAAATACTGCAGCTTCATAAGTAGCGATTGCGCTGCGACGCTGTGCAAGCAAAGCTCCGCCTTGGAATAGGGGCTGAAATACCCCGCCTGCCACAGACCAAATTGCAGCATTTGGTCCAAATAGGGCCCCAGTCGTTAATGCTTGCGAGCCCATCGCGCCACTTAACGTAATTTGAGGTAAGAGGTTGGCGGTTGCTACGCCCACCAGTGCATTCGTTGACTTGATATACGCCTCGGCAGCACGAATATCAGGACGTTGACGAACCAGATCCGACGGAATCGAGAGTGGAATGCGTTCTGGTAAATTGAGTTTTGCTAAATCAAACTTTGCTAGCTGTGCATTACCAGGAAAATCGCCCACATAAACCGCTAATTGATTGCGAGTAAACGAAAGATTCTTATCAATATTCAACAAATCAATTTGTGAGCTAGCAGCAAGCGAAACCTGTGAAGTTAGATCAACACGTGATGCTGTTCCTATTTCTAACTGCTTACTGATTAGATCGGCAAGATTTTTCTGGGACTGGTAAATCTCCAAGTTGGATTGATATTGGGCGCGAAGCGCAGCTTCACGAATCGCTGTAGTAACAATATTTGCTGTCAAACTTAGATAGGCGCCCTCAAGCTGAAATCCGGTAATTTCCGCTTGGGCTTGGGCACTCTGCACTGCACGTCGAGCGCCGCCAAACACATCCAAGTTGTAATTTACGGAAACCGAGGTGTTGTAAAGATTGAATATGTTAGGATTACCTGAGCTGAGTCCAAAACTCGAAGGGGTAATTTGTTGGCGCGTTGCTGAGGCCCCCAAACCAATGCTTGGAAATAATAGGGAGCCAAAGGCCGCGTTCGCATTTTCCTGTGCTGCGCGCAAGGTTGCATCGGCTGAGGCTAAGGTTGGATTTCGTTTCAGAGCTTGCTTAATAAGCGCATCCAGTTCAGGTGAACGGTACAAGGACCACCACTCCGCAGGAATATCGGCGGCAGGATCTAAGAACTGTTTCGTTCCTCCGATACTCGGCGCAGTTGCTAATTCAGAGGGAACTGGTTTTTCGGTATAGACGCCAACTTTTGGAGCATCGGGCTTTTTAAAGTCGGGGCCGACAGCGCACGCTGTTATGCCAAGGCAAACCAAAAGACTAAAGGCATGCTTGAGTGGGTTTAGCGAAATGGAATGACAGGGAGAAAAATGAGAATTGAAAAGGCTCTTCACACCTATTATTTGACCACAACGAGACTACTTTTGGATGAATTACTCAACCGTAACACTTTTAGCTAAATTACGTGGTTTATCAACATCGGTACCAAGCGCTACTGCGGTGTGATAAGCCAAGAGTTGTAATGGGATAACGTGTAAAAGAGGTGACAGATTACCGTAATGCTCTGGTAAACGAATCACCTGAATACCCTCTTCACTTTTAATTTCTGTACCCTGATCAGCAAAGACATAAAGGCTGCCACCGCGGGCCTTGACCTCTTGCATATTTGATTTCAGCTTTTCGAGCAATACATCATTGGGCGCTACGGTGACAACCGGCATCGCCTCAGTCACCAAGGCGAGCGGTCCATGCTTTAACTCGCCTGCTGGATAAGCTTCCGCATGGATATAGGAGATCTCTTTTAACTTTAGGGCGCCCTCAAGAGCGATCGGGAAATGCAAACCACGCCCTAAGAAAAGCGCATTTTGACAATTCGCGAATGCCTGGCTCCAAGCAATGATTTGTGGCTCTAGTGCCAATACAGCGTGAATGGCTTGGGGCAAATGGCGTAAATCATCGAGTACTTTTTTCTCGGCAAGAGGTGATAAATGCCCCGAGCGTTTGGCAATCGCATTAGCCAATAAGTACAAGGCAACCAATTGAGTAGTGAACGCTTTGGTAGACGCCACCCCAACTTCAGTGCCAGCGTGAGTCAAAAAGTGCCATTTAGTTTCTCGCACCATCGCACTCGACGCCACATTACAAATCGATACGCTTAGTGGATGACCAAGCTGTTTGGCATGACGCAAGGCTGCCAAGGTGTCTGCCGTTTCTCCAGATTGGGAGACAACCACAATCAAAGTTCTTGGATTTGGAATCGATTGTCGATACCGGTATTCGCTAGCAATTTCAACTTGCGTCGAAATCTTTGCAATGTCTTCAAACCAATATTTAGCTACACAGGCTGAGTAATAACTTGTCCCGCAAGCAAGAATCAATACCTGATCAAACTCCTGCCATTCTTGCGAATTCGCAGCAAACAAAGCTGGGCCAAGTTCAGCAATATTGGCGATTGTGTCGGAGACTGCGCGGGCTTGCTCAAATATCTCTTTTTGCATGAAATGCTGATAGGGTCCCAATTCAACTGCTTGCGCTTGAACAGGCATTGGTGTAATTTCCCGCTTCATCGCCTGATCCGTTCGATCCCAAACCTCAAATCCATTGACAGTCAAAGCAACCAGATCGCCCTCTTCCAAATAAGCCATAGTTTTAGCTTTACCAGCTAAAGCAAGTGCATCTGAGGACAGGTAGTGGCCATCGTCACCAATTGCAATAATGAGCGGTGAACCTGCACGAGCGCCCACTAGGAGATGGGGCTCGGCCTGAGCAATCACAGCAATCGCATAGGCACCTTTTAATTGGTGTGTAGCTTGCGCAACTGCTTTCTTAAGATCTGGTTTAGCAAGCTTATTAAATTCCTGGTGAACTAAATGGGCAATGACCTCGGTATCGGTTTCTGATTCAAACACATAACCAGATGCTTTTAACTGATCGCGTAGTACCTCATAGTTTTCAATAATGCCGTTATGCACAACCGCAATTTGCCCGTTAGAAATATGGGGATGCGCATTATGCGTATCGGGTCTGCCATGCGTCGCCCAACGCGTATGCGCGATCCCAACCTGACCACAAAAGTACTGGGCTTGCTTTGCTAAGTCGGCCACACGGGCAGTGGTTCTGGCTCGCTCGATCGGATGACCCGCCTGCTGACTATCAATCACGGCAAAGCCACAGGAATCATAACCCCGATACTCCAAGCGTCGCAGCCCCTCGATTAAGGTATCGACAACATTTGTTTTGGCAACTGCTCCAACGATTCCACACATAAAAAGGATTTACTTTCGAGCGATCTTTTTTGCTTTTGGCGACACACTTTTCACTTTCGTGGGCCGCTGCCATTCAATGGAAACTTGTTTTGCCCGCGATACGGTTAATTTACCTGGGGGTGCATCTTTGGTGAGCGTGGTTCCTGCACCTAACGTTGCCCCTTTACCCACCTTTACTGGGGCAACTAACTGCGTGTCCGAGCCAATAAATACATCATCTTCAATCACTGTTTGGTGCTTATTGACGCCATCGTAATTACAGGTAATCGTACCAGCCCCAATATTGACGCGTGACCCCACGATCGAATCGCCCACATACGCCAAATGATTGGCTTTACTCTGTGCGGCAATGCGACTATTTTTAACTTCTACAAAATTACCAATATGAACATCACTTGCCAATTCAGCGCCCGGCCGAATCCGTGCATAGGGGCCAATGCGATTAGCGGGGCCAATTTTGGCTCCATCAAGATGGCTAAATGCTTCGATCGTAGCGCCTTCTCCAATGTGCGTATCTTTAACAAAGCAATAGGGTCCGATTCGAACCTGATCGGCCAGAGTTACGATTCCCTCAAAAACACAACCAACGTCAATCCACACATCCTTGCCACAACGCAGCTCACCGCGAACATCGATTCGATCGGGATCAAAAAGCGTGACGCCATTTTCTAAAAGCGCTTGAGCGATCTGGCCCTGTAAAACACGCTCTAACTCTGCTAATTGTGAGCGACTGTTGACGCCTAGGATTTCATAATCATAGGTTGCTTGGGCAGAACGCACTGGCACGCCCGCCTTAACCGCCATGGTGATCACATCCGTTAAGTAATATTCACCCTGCGCATTTTTAGCTTTAATCCCCTTTAGCCACTTACCCAATTGCTTAGTGGGCAAAACCATGATGCCGGTATTAATTTCTTGAATCAAACGAGTGGCTAGATTGGCGTCCTTCTCCTCAACAATAGCTTGCACATTACCATCGGCGTCCCGTACGATACGTCCATAGCCATATGGATTTTGCATGCGATGGGTTAGCAGCCCTACTGCACCATCACTCAGGCGAGCGAGCTTAGTTAAGGTCTCCTTAAAGCACAGGGGTACATCACCATATAAGACGAGCGTGGGGAGCGCAGGCTTCAGTTTTGATAAGGCTTGCAATAGCGCGTGACCCGTTCCTTTTTGCTCTTTTTGCAAAACTGTCTTTACATTTCTAAAGCGCTTATCTAAATTAGCCAAATGGGCTAAGAATGCTTGAACCTGCTGTGCGCCATGCCCGATTACAACAATCGGCTCGGCCTTGGGTGCAAGCGCTAATGTAGTTTCAAGCACATGCTGGAGTAAAGGTTTTCCTGCCAGAGGCTGCAATACCTTTGGCAAAGCGGACTTCATGCGCTTGCCTTGCCCAGCAGCCAAGATAACGATATTCATGGGATTAATTATAGGGCTTAGAAGCATCCCTCTGATGCGGAGAGACTGGCTCTAATCTTTATCGATCCAAGTCAGTGAAGACCAGGAGGACTCCGTTACAGCACACACATCAACGCCCTCATCGATTGCACGATCACTCTCATATGATTTAATGAACTGGGTCAAATCCGAATGAATGGATAGATTCTGAAAATCAAAGGCATCTTGATCCAACAGGTGGGATGGAACGATGTGATGCAGAGAACGAAACAGGTTTTCGATCCGACCAGGAAATTCCTTCTCCCACTCACCTAGTAATTTCTTCATGGCAGCCCTTTGCAAGTTTGGCTGGCTGCCACATAGATCACAGGGAATAATTGGAAACTCCATCGTTTGCGCATAGCGCTCGATCAACTTTTCAGGTACGTAGGCTAATGGCCGAATAACCAAGTGACGTCCATCATCTGAACGCAGTTTGGGGGGCATTGCCTTTAGCTTGCCCCCATAAAACATATTGAGCAGTAATGTTTCCAAGATGTCATCTCGATGATGTCCCAAGGCAATCTTGGTTGCCCCAAGCTCATCGGCCACCCGATACAAAATCCCACGACGCAAACGAGAACACAACCCGCAGGTTGTTTTCCCCTCAGGAATCACGCGCTTCACAATGCTATAGGTATCTTGTTCTTCAATGTGAAAAGGGATATTGAGTTTGCGCAAATAATTAGGTAGCGTGTCACTTGGAAAGTTAGGCTGTTTTTGATCTAAGTTCACGGCAACCAAATTAAATGAAATCGGTGCCCGCTCACGCAACTTCAATAAAATATCAAGCAAGGTATAACTATCCTTGCCACCAGAAAGGCATACCATCACCTTATCGCCATCGGCAATCATGTCAAAATCACCGATAGCCTGACCAACCAGACGACATAGTTTTTTATCTAACTTATTTTCTTCAAATGCTTGCTTGCGAGGGTCTACCATCTGCGGCTCCAATTAGTCTTGCGATTGCTTCATCTTAAAGACTTCGACGCCAACTGCCTCGCAATCTGGATAGACATCGGGCTTTGCAGTACTAACTCGTACCGCCATCACATTTGGATGTTCAAGAATCGCAGTAACGATTTCATCGCAGAGGGTTTCTTGTAAATGGATGTGTCCACGCTTGACGCGCTCAATAATTTTTTTACGAATGAAATCATAATCAAGCACCTCCTCTAAGCGATCCTTTATAGGGGTATTCAGTTCTAAGGGAACATAAATCTCGACATTGAATATCACCCTCTGCTCAGCGCGCTTCTCAAAATCATGTACGCCAATATTGATATAAACCTCGTAATCTTTCAAAAAAAGGCGACGGCAATGAATCAAGCTTGGATGGGATAGAAGAGAGTGCATAGAATTTATTTTTTAAATTTGAACATTACATCACGATCGGAAGCCAACAAATGTTGTCCGCCATCGACATACAGAGTGGTACCGGTGATCGACTTGGCATTGGCTAAGAAAAATGCAGCGCTTGAAATATCATATGGACTGGATGAATACCCCATCGGAGTGACCTGATGGGCCTTTTCAAACTCGGATCGACTTTGATCGGCCGATGGCAAGGTAATTCCTGGGGCCAAACCAACAGAGCGCATATATGGTGCGAAATCCCGGGCCATCATTTCGGTAGCGGTCAATAATGCACTCTTTGAAAGCGTATAAGAAAAATAATCCGGATTTAAGTTGATTAACTTTTGATCCAATAGCTGAATCGTCGCAGGAACAAAGGCTTTGCTAATTGGCTGACTCTTGAGGTGACGAAATAATGCTTGAGCCATAACAACTGGAGCTACCAGATTAATTTGAGCATGCCGCTCAATCAGGTCTGCGCTTACAGGGTGATCATCCTGGCTGGGTCGATCGTATTCAAAAATAGCGGCACTATTAACTAAACAATCAATTCGATAAAAATGATCAATACTTTTTTGGATCAAGGACTCAGCCTCTACATGAAGTGACAAATTTGCCTGCAACGCAATTGCCTTAACTCCCAATCCACGAATCTCATCAACCACAGCTAGAGCGTCTTGGACGGATTGACCATAATGAATAATGGTATTCCAGCCCTCACGAGCAAAATACAAAGCAATTTCTCGACCAAGGCGTTTGGCTGCGCCAGTGACTAAAACTGTCCGATCTGCCATTGTTTTCATGTGCTATGGAAAAACTCACTTAGACTAGTGAGCTATGGATATTAACCTGACACAGGCGCAAGCGGAGCATTTAAAAGCCATCCTGACCAAAATTTCCCTTGAAATTCAGGAAAAAGGTGGCTGGATTCCATTTTCGCGTTACATGGAGCTTGCCCTGTATCAGCCGAGTCTTGGTTATTACACCAGCGCCCTGGAAAAATTTGGGTGTTCTGGTGATTTCATAACAGCCCCAGAAATCAGCCCATTTTTTGGCCAAACCATCGTCAATACGATCCTGCCGGTGCTAGAAGGATTAAGAAAGCAGGGACAGCGGACTTGCATCATCGAAATCGGCGCAGGGACAGGGCAGCTTGCCAAAACGATCGTATTGGATCTCCACCGTCGCGGCTTTGACTTAGATGAATATCACATCATTGATGTGTCACCGAACTTAATTGAGCGTCAACAAGCATTGCTACTCGACACATGGCAAAGTCATGGGATTCAAACATGTTGCCAATGGCATTCAGAAGTGTTGCCATCTTTTCATGGCGTCATTCTGGCGAATGAAGTATTCGATGCGATTCCCTGCGAACGAATTGTGTATCAAAACCATGCTTGGCACTATGCTGGGGTTGGACTTGGAACAGAGCCCGATCAATTTCTTATATCTGTGTCCGGTGAAAAACTAGAGGTCCAACCAATGATCGACTGCGCTAACGATGGGTACACAACCGAAATCCACCCTCAGGCAGAAGCCTCATTTAGACAGGTGATCAATCGACTCGAGCAAGGCCTCTTATTAATGATTGATTATGGCTTTCATCAACACGAGTATTACCACCCTCAACGAAACACCGGCACGCTCATGGCGCACTACCGTCATCAAGCGCTAAGCAATGTGCTAGCTCTACCTGGTATCTCAGAT
>VGIH01000021.1 GCA_016867965.1 Betaproteobacteria bacterium
CGGCATGATATCTGCAAAGGGTTTTACAAGACGGCGAATAATCCACTCCTCAAAATAGCCAAAATGGAGAAGATCGACCAATTCCGATCGCTGCTGAATGGCCTTTGCCAACACCGAATATGTTGATTTGATCGGCTTCACAAAAAATGGGTATGGCAAATCGATGATTTGATCGTTTTTTAGAGGAAATGCAATTGGGGCGTAGCGCGGGACCGCCTCCGGAACAATCTTTTCTTGAATCATACGGCTGCAACACTTGTGCTGGCAGGCGATGATAGCTCGTGGATCATTCCCGGGCAGGCCCAAGCGCTCCGCTAGAACTGCGGCAATTAAGGCGCCATACTGCTCATGATTACTGACAATGCCATCAAGTCCAATTTTGCGGTACTTCCGCTCCAGATAACTAATGTAGTCAAGGACCCGAAAATGAAGTAATCGAGCATTTTGCGGGAACTGGAATAAATCAAAGCCTTCAAAATAGAACTGGTATCGACCACTTTCTTGATATGTTTGAATCGCGAGCTGATCCCAGTCCTTCATAAATAGCACTAGGATTTTTTTCATTGGCAGCGCTCTGGTATGAAATCTTTTTTTCGATTGGCACGATTGGCCATTTTCTCAAAGCGCTGCTGGACTCGATTGTTCATGAAATGCTCAATCAGAAACATCGGGATTGATGATTCAGGCAGAATAAACGCTTGATAGGTAAATAAGGTGCCGCCCTCTCTAGGGATTAAGCGCCAACTACCACGATATTCTTTGAAGTAGCCTTTGACCTGTCGAAGATCCATACCGCGCATTGGATACTCGGTGTAATCAATGATGGATTCAAATTTCGTAGTGAAAAATAGAAATCGATCTTCTACCATTTGCTCTACCCGAATAGTCTGATCCGATAAACGAGTAATTTTTGAGGATTTAATTCCCTCGGATGGCTCATCAGAGGAAAAATCAGTTAACAACACATAGGCCTGACATTGGGTTAAGGGTGACATATAACTACCCTGAATATCAAATCCACCCCCAGCTTGACGAATCTCAACTGAAATCGGAGTAGCTGAGGCTAGTCCAGTCAAATAAAGCACGATTAAGCCCAACCAATAGCGAATCGATTTATTCGTCATTGCAGAACCAGTATCCATTAATCTGGGTTTAGAACATCGTGGTTAAGTCTGTAAGCCACGCGGGTGAATGCTTTAGAAGGAAGGCTTCTACAGGTTTATCTAATCCGCTTAAAACTAATCCACTAATGAGGATCAAAAATCCCCCTAGAAATTGTTTACCAAATTTACCTGCATGACCAAGCTTTCCCTTGGCTTTCATCAGAGCATTTCTTGATAAAACACCGAGCAATGCCAGTGGTAATCCCGCTCCGAGACCAAAGACCAGCATAACAAATACGATTTTCTCAAGGTCCTTACCTTGACTGGCCAAGGTAATGGCTGCCCCCAGAGTAGGCCCAACGCATGGAGTCCAAACCAAACCGAGCAGGATGCCAATCAAAAATTGGCCAGATAAGCCATCGATGCTTACCTTGGATAACAAGGTATTACCTGCACCACTGATACCCGACATGGCAACCGCAAACCGCTCTTGTAAGTGGGTAGAAATCAAGACGACGCCAATAAGACCCATGATGATTGCTGCAAACAAACGAAATCCATCCTGAGCAATCCCAATCGAGGACCCAAGACCAGCCAAGACTGTACCAATCACTGCAAACGACAATGTCAGGCCGCCTGCCAACACAAGCGGTCCAAGTCGATGCTGATTAGTGGCTGCCCCAATAATGATGGGAATTAGAGGTAAAACACAAGGGGAAAGAGTCGATAAAACGCCCGCTAGAAATGCAAAGAGGAATGGCCCAACCCCAAAATCCATTAAATCGCCTGCTTCGTTAACTTAGCAAGTGCCGACCCTTTTGTATCCCCTGTCGCGCGTGCGACTTCTTTACCATTCTTGAAAACAATAATTGTGCTTTGCGAGCGCACCTTGAGTGTTTTTAAAAGATCTTTCTGAGTATCGTATTCAAGCTGATAGAAAGTAACGTTTTTGTACTCTGGATTTTTCATCAACTCTGACAGAACTTTATCTTGCGTTTTGCATGTGGAACACCAATCTGCATGGACAGAGATCACTGCTGACTTACCTTGTTTCTCAATTTCGGCTAATTGTGCTGCTAAAATTGGCTGGCCGGCAGCAAATACACTGGTAGCAATAAGTGCCCCTAATCCAATAAAAAACTGTATGAATGATTTCATAATAGAGAACTCCTAGTGAAATAAGTCAAATGGGTATCAATTCATTCTATATCGAATCGATGACGAAGGTTATTTGATCCTAAAATTGAGTATATGGCACTCATTGCAGATCTTGTCTTGGCCCTTCACTTTGGTATCGCCCTCTTTATTGCGCTGGGCTTACTACTCATTCCGCTTGGATTTATTTGTTCTTGGTCCTGGATTCGCAATCGTCACTTTCGCCAAATTCATGCGGGTCTCATGCTCTTTGTTGCTATTGAGGCGATATTTGCGATTACCTGCCCATTAACCGTATTGGAGGCGCGGCTTCGCCAAACAACCGCCCCAGAATCATTCTGGGCTTACCAACTTAATCAACTGCTCTACTGGGATTTACCGCCCGCATTCTTCTTGGGGCTTTACCTGCTCTGTAGTATCTGGGTCATTTATCTTTGGAGACGAATACCACCGATATAAAGCGCCCAATCTACAAAAGTGGTTGAATAAATGCAAACCAAATCCCAATCAGTAGCAGAATTAGGCTGAACCAATAAATCCGCGAGGAATTTTTTCGGGTTTTTAGACAAGCATCGCGCAGTGCTGGATCAACGGGACAAGGTGCATTACGGTTACGCCATTGCAAAATTCCACCGAGGACCATTAATAAGGTGCTGATCGCAAAGATAGCTTCTTTATGTTCACTAATCCAAACAATTTGAGGGAAAACCGCAACCAATGAGGCCAGCGCAGCCCCAGCACCCAAGCTAACCAGTAGCGCAGGAATCGCGCAGCAGATTAGCGTGCTGGAGCTTGCCAGTAAGGTAATGACCGAGCTGATAAATCCCGATTTTGATTCCTGCAAACCATCGGTGGTCATTTCTTCTCTTTCTGCTGGGCTCTAAATTGCGCAACGGTCTGCGGTATCGTCTCAATCTTCACCACATCGTAGCCCGCATCTTTAATCTCGGCAGAAATTTCTTTCTCATTGAGTGTTTTTCCTTCTTTGGGCTCAATGACAACGACCTTATTCTTGAGGTCTACGAACACTGCTTTGGTTTCGCCCATCTTCGAAATGCTCTTCTCTATTCCTTGAGCACAGAACGAGCACACCATACCGTTCACCGTCACCTTCATACTGGCATGCGCTGCCGATCCCAAACTCATGAACACAATAAATAGAATGGAATAAATTGACTTCATCATGATTCTCCTAATAGTTGTACATAAAGTTAAAGCGCCACTGTCCTGATAAATTGGCGCCTGCTTCCACAAAATAACGGTTATGAATTACTCGTAACATCGGGGTAAATTCATACTGCTTGGAGACAAAGGTCATTCGTCTCGCCTCAATCACCAGCCAAGGTTGAGCCTCGTCATAATCAACTTCATAAAATGACGCGCCCAATCGTGCGGTCGTGATATTGCTGGTTGCCCCCTCTGCGGCATACACTCGGGCCGAGGCCATGGAATAAAAACGGGTGGTCTCATAATCCACCTGAATACCTGGAGAGGCCATTGCCTTAGTTCCCACAAAGGTGTTACCCGTTGTGGCGCCTAAGCCACCAATAAACCAAATATTGGCTTGTGCTTCGGGCATATTCCAGCGCGCGAGCTTACGGGTATAGACTGCCTCGGCATTTTGTTGCTTCGATACTGAGTTATCGGTCTGCATTGCGCTGGTCGAGAACCCAAATGCATCGTTCGCTGTAGTTGCATAGTTCACAGCAAACTCTTGGTAGGTCTTCGAGAAGTCACCCATGATCATCCAGCTGTTCTTAAACCCCATGGGGGCAGCACTTACCTGACTAGCTAACACAGATATCCCAAGCAATAGAAATTGGGAGAGTCGATTCATTTCAGCTTCTCCAGCGCAGTAACATCAAGACTGCCGCCGGCTTCCTTAAACTGAAATTGCACGCGATCCCCTGGCCGATAGGAATCCAACGGCACTTCTTTAACGACATCAAAACGCATAGTCATGGCTGGCATTTTGATGCTGGGAATCGGCTCATGCTTGAGAACAATCCGCTGCTTTGCGGTGTCCACACGAACAACTTCTGCCCTAACCCACTCTGAGGCTGCAGCAGCCGATAGGGAAAACAGGCTAACGATTAGTAATAAAAGGTATTTCATTTAACTCTCCAAAGTAAAAGGAACCCAAAATTTGGGCGGACTTATCCTAGGGAGTTAAAGAATCGGGGGCTTAATTCCTAAAACAAGATCTTCGCTACTAAATCTTTGAAGATCGGTAAATAAACTTTGCGTTGGTGATTCAAAGCGCAAAATAGGATTAGTGATCAGGGTGGCACCAAAGGCCATGCACAAACTGCAGGCATAACAACTCGCTTGATTGCTTTCGGTGCTCTGATCATCAGCATTCAGCACCACCTCTTGGTGGCAAGGATGATAGCTGTCTTGGGGGGAAATCGCTGTGCTACCAAACTGTAAAGCCTGTTTTTGCAAACTCATATCCACCACCGCCCAAGATTGAATGGGTAGAATGGAAATTAAGAAACTCAATGTTAATTTTTTTAACATAGCTCCATTCTATCACTCTTCAGAAAAATTTGCTTATTCTTATCGATTGAGGAGTAAACTAAATGCTGATTCAATGCCCGTCCTGTAAAAAATTAAACCGCTTATCTGCTGAAAAAGTGGCTAGCAAACCTATTTGCGGTAGCTGCCAGCATGACCTGCTCTCAGCCCCAATCGAGGCGAATGCGGGCGACTTTGGAGAACTCATTCACCAAACCCAGATACCAGTCTTAGTAGACTTCTGGGCACCATGGTGCGGCCCTTGCAAGATGTTTGCGCCTACCTTTGCGCAGCTTGCCAAGAAATACACCAATCAAGTTTTATTTGTGAAACTCAATACCGAGGAAGAACAAAGCATTGCCGCTCAGTTTGGGATTCGGTCCATTCCCACCCTCGCTTTTTTTAAAGATGGTCAAGAAATTAATCGCCTTAGTGGCGCTTTAGGACTTGGGGATTTGGATCGTTATATCCAACAACAATTATTTGCTTAGTTATCTGATACCTTAAGTCGCAATTTCAACTGAACTGACACAGGGTTAATGGTGAGGAACTACTAATTACAAATTACTTACGAACTCTACAAAATATCATTACCATCACTAGGGCAGCAAGGAGTTCGGCGCTGACAAATCCCAAAACATCGGCTGGGGCGATACCCACAAAAGTATTCGTGAAACTTCTGGCTACAGCAACCGCAGGATTAGCAAAGAAGGTTGATGAGGTGAACCAGTAGCCTGCAGTTACAGTAAGTGCCACCAACATTGGTACTTTATCTTTTGACCCTTGATCGCCAATCCGAATCACCGAGAGCAGGACAAGCGTTGAGATCAACTCACTTACCCAGATACCGACCCCAGTTCGCGCCTTGGTCGACTCTTGCAAAATCGAAAGACCAAACATCAGGTGGGTAACCCAGATCCCGACAATCGCGCCACTAAACTGACACACCCAATACGTAAGTAGTTTCTTGAGATTGAGATGCCCCAGCTTCCAAAACATGAGGCTTACTGCCGGATTGAAATGCGCACCTGAGATAGGGCCCAGTAGGACGATTAAGACATAGAGCCCCGCTCCCGTTGCAATGCTATTGCCGAGCAAAGCCACAGCTGCATTGCCATTAGAGAGGGTCTCGCCCATAATGCCGCTACCCGCCACAATCGCAAGCAGAAAAGCGGTGCCGAAGAACTCGGCCGCGTAAGACTTCATGAGGCTTTGTGGTGAATCTCTTTCAGGGCCATGGAGTCGAGTTTCTCAAGTGGCATGCTGGCTAATAGATCGATTCGCTTTTTAAGTCCACTCTTAACATCGATAAAGGCAAGACGCTTCTCAACATCCGTTCCAGTGACTTGCGATGGATCCGGAAATCCCCAGTGTGCAGTGGCAGGATTACCTGGCCAGATCGGACATACCTCACCGGCAGCGTTATCGCAGACCGTGATAATAAAATCCATCTTAGGCGCATTAGGTAAACCAAATTCATCCCAGCTCTTACTACGTAATTTAGATTCGTCATAGCCCATCTCCAAGGCTAGCTCCTTAGCAAAGGGATTAACTTGCTTACCTGGTGTTGAGCCAGCAGAGTAACCCACGAAGAGACCACTAGGATGTGTTGAGACCAACGCCTCACCTAATACCGAACGGGCCGAGTTGTGGGTGCATAGAAAGAGTACGTTGTATTTTTTCATTGGGGGGTCCTATTAATAAATTAGCAACACGATTTTTTGGTGATCGATGCGATCGATACGCTGGCCATAGGGGCTGGAACACAGCAGGCATCAGCGCTAGTTGATTCGGATTGATTGAAGACCGGAATGGAGTCGAGTGTATGGAAGGTCTCACACGGAATACCGGCAGGATCATTGACCCAGTACTTATCCGACTGCGCATAGCAACAGGCGGTACCCATTTCCTCAACCACCTCCCCCTGAATTTGATCAAGGCGGGATTTCATTTCCCCTAACTCACTGGCATCATCCACTTGGATTCCTAAGTGATTGATCCCAACTGGAGCTCCACGAGCAGAGATCGCAAAGTTCACTTTGGGATCCTCGAGTTGCCATTTGGCGTAATCGGTTTTGATAACTGTAGGTTCACAACCAAACATCTTCGAATAAAACGGAATGCTCTCTGGGATATTGGTCACTGCTACGTGGACATGCAGACGTTTCATTCGCACACCACCTTTTTCTTAGATTTAGAGGTACTGCACGATTGGCCCTGGCAGCAGTTATCCAATAAGAAACCACTTAAATCCTCAATCAAGTTTGGATTGGGGCGATAAATGAGGTTTCGGCTTTGGCGCTCTACCAGTAATAACTTGGCATTGAAAAGTTCCTTCAAATGAAAGCTCAAGGTTGCATTGGGAATCCCCAACTTCTCAATCAATTGACTAGGGGTCAAACCAATATCACCGCGTTGCACGATCAGACGGAAGATATTGAGACGGGTCTCCTGCCCTAGGGCCAGAAGAACTTGGATGGCGTCGGTATTTTTCATATTTCCAATTATATAGAAATATATGACAGGTTTATGACAAAAGTAAAAATAGAGAGCCTAAATCAAATTTATAAAAGTAAAATTACAAACGAGGAGATATGGATGAAAACTACTTGTGAAGAATCAAGGGTGTCGATTAATTATTTAATTCCCAATAAAGAGACTATTGAAGCAATCCGCCAAGCTAGAGAAGAGAACCTGGAGAAATTTAAGACTATCGAAGATTTAATGAATGATCTAAATTCGAATAATCAACAGGATTAATGATCCAGAAATTAGTTATCAACAAAATCCTTGATACCAACAAACGGTGCTATTTTGCCGCTGTTGCTGTCTTCATGAACTGCGGCGATGTAACGCCCATCGAAACATAAATACTGGTGAGTTCTTCCATACCAATCTCGGCAGGACTCACCCAATCAATCGGCACATAGAGTAAGCCACCCCCGATTGGTACCGGCGCGGTTGGCACAATCACCGCATAACAGGCTTGCTCTTTCACCATCACGGCTTGGGGGGATGAGAGCAAAGCCAGAGCGGATACACCACCTGAACCACCAAAATGAACCCATACAGGGTGCATCGTTTTGAGCTCTTCATCATCCCGCTTGGCAACCAAGCTTACAAAAGTGTGGATAGTGTCATAGACCGTTCGCACTATGGGTATATTACGAACGATGCCATTAATGATGGCTGAAAATCCCTTTTGCAAGCCCTTCTCAACCAACAGACCCAAAAATAGCAAAGATAGGATCACAATTGCCAAACCAACCACATAACCGACCCACTCTAGGCCGGCAATACCTAAGCCCATCTTTGCCATCACGCTGCCCACCGCACTCGAAGGTCCAAGCCAACGAATCACAATGCCCACCACAAAGGTAATTAGCAGAGCGGTTGCAATTAGAGGAAAAGCCGCCAGAAGACCAGTTAGGAATAAGCGAACGAGTTTGGATGAGCCGGGTGACATTGGTATTGGATGTTTTCTTTTATTACTTTAGTTTAATTCACGCTAAATCAAATACTAGTACCTCTGCCTCTTCCCCCTGGCTGATCTCAATACGTGACTCGTTAGCGATCATGGCAGCATCGCCACCACTTAAGCGCTGTCCGTTTACCGTTAGTGCACCTTTGATGAGATGAACATAAGCTTTACGGTTGGGATCCATTGCCAGCGTTGCATGCTGATCACCATCAAAGGTTCCGGCATAGAGCTTGGCATCGGCATTGATGGTGATCGAATCCCCTGCTCCATCTATTGAGGCTAAGAGGCGCAACTTGCCATCCTTATCTTGGGCTGGAATCGTTTTTTGCTCATAGCCTGGTTTGACCCCCGTAAATTTGGGCTGAATCCAAATCTGCAGAAAGTGTGTCGTATGATCCTTGGCATAGTTGAACTCGCTATGGGTAACACCAGTCCCTGCGCTCATGCGTTGGATGTCTCCTGGCGGGATGGATTTGACATTCCCCATACTGTCTTTGTGTGCCAACTCGCCTGAGAGAACATAGCTAATGATTTCCATATCCCGATGGCTGTGCTCACCAAAGCCGGTGCCGGGATCAATTCGATCCTCGTTGATCACGCGTAAATTACCCCACCCCATAAATTTAAGGTCGTAGTAATTGGCAAATGAGAAGGAGTGAAAGCTCTTTAACCAGCCATGATCGGCATAGCCCCGCTCCTGCGACCTACGAATCTGCAGCATTTAAGTCAGGGTACAAAAAATGAAATTAATCAGCACAAACTGAAGACAATTCTAATCAGGCATATTGCGCAAGGCGGCGATGCGCTCGTCCAATGGTGGATGGCTCATAAACAGGCGCTTAAGACCAGTGCCCATACCCCCTGAAATACCAAAGGCTTCTAACTGCTCAGGCAAATGGGGTTCATTGATCGACTTTTGTAAGCGCTCGAGCGCCCGAATCATCTTTTGCTTGCCTTCAAGGTAAGCTGCGCCGGCATCGGCACGGTACTCCCTTTGACGACTAAACCACATCACGATGGCGCTTGCCAAGATACCTAGGACCAACTGCGCAACAACGGTAGTAATCCAATAGGCAGGACCATGACCACGCTCGGTCTTAAAGACAGCACGATCAATAATATGACCAATGACGCGTGAGAGGAAGAAGACGAAGGTATTAATGACGCCTTGAATCAGTGCCAAGGTCACCATATCGCCATTTGCGACGTGACTTACTTCATGAGCCAATACCGCCTCGGCCTCATCACGGGTCATGCCATGCAATAAGCCGGTGCTGACTGCCACCAAGGAACTGTCTCGCATCATCCCGGTTGCGAAGGCGTTGATGTCTGGCGAGTCATAAATTGCTACCTCGGGCATACCAATACCCGCTTCCTTGGCTTGCCGTGCCACCGTATTGATCAACCACTGCTCCTGTTCATTGCGGGGTTGCTCAATCACATACGCACCAGTTGAATGCTTAGCCATGGTTTTGGAGAGCACCAGCGAGATAAAGGAGCCGGTCATACCGACAACCGCTGAGAGCATTAGTAGCGAGGTGAGATCAAGGCCAACACCCTGCTCATCCAAAACCTGGCCTAAGCCAAAGATATTGATGATGATGGTAATCACCAACATGATGGCAATGTTGGTAATGAGGAAGAGAAAAATGCGTTTCATACGTAGTACTCCTTATGACAATAGGACTACGCTATCAGGAATTTCTTAAATGTGCTGAAAACGAATTGGCTGACTATTTTTAGGGGAATTATCCGTCGTGTCACCAAACTAGATAAACAAAGATCCCAAGCTGGATGAAGTTCAGTACGACACTCGCGCCGTGCAAAATCCCAAATTTTTTCTTATTCCCTTGATCCGATGCGCGGTTAATCGCTGGAGTTAGCACCCATAGGGAGATAAAAAATAAGGCAGCGCACCCCACCAACAATCCCATGCTTAAAGTGTCCGTTGCTAAGAAGGAGGCGATGATCGAGACCGCTCCTAAGAAGGCGTAGTACTTTGGGAAGAAATTACGCACGTATTTACTTGCCCACTCTTGAGGCAGCACCTTAAATACTGTGGGTGCTACGGCAATGGTGAAGAACACCATGATGCCGATCATGCCGCAGACCAGATAAAGACTGAGATTAGCGTTCATCGACTTATTTGTATTTGTATTGGGTTGGACAGTAAGCCCGCAGCACATCTGGGTCACGCAGTTGCCGATGCTTGGTTTGTCGTCCTGTAACTCGCGCACGCCACAGACGATAGGAGCTCGGCTTAAGAACACTGCGCATCAGAGCTTTGACCTCGGGCTCACTTAGCTGAAACTGAGCCTGGATTGCTTCAAAGGGCGTGCGGTCTTCCCACGCCATCTCAACAATGTGCGATAACTCAGATGGGTCAAGTTTGCTCATCCTATGGATTAAACACGAATTTACAAAATCAGGTACAGTCAGCTCTCATGACCCTACTCCAGAAACCGTTTCGGGCGCTTATCATTGGCTCATCTGGGACCATCGGCTCCGCCCTGGTCTCTACCCTCCAAATGCATTCCAACTGTGCTGAGGTGATGGGGGTTAATCGTGGGTCTGTGCCATCCATCGATTACGCTGACCCAAGCTCGATTGCTTTAGCGGCTGAGCAATTAGTAGTTCATCAGCCATTTGATCTGATTATTAATACCATCGGGGTTTTACACAATCAGAACGTGTCCCCCGAAAAGCGCTTAGCGGATCTGCGTGCGGCGCAGCTCCAAGAGCAGTTTTTAGTCAATGCGATTGGGCCAGCGCTCACCATCAGCCAGTTCACAAAGCTTTTAAATCCTGCGGGTAGTATATATGCCACCCTATCAGCCAAGGTGGGGAGCATTAGCGATAACCGATTAGGGGGTTGGTATAGCTATCGCTCTTCTAAAGCGGCACTTAATATGCTGATTAAAACCGCTGCGATCGAACTCAAACGCACCATGCCTAAAGTTGCTTTGATTGCCATCCATCCGGGTACTGTGAACTCCAATTTATCCAAACCGTTTCGGGGTGAAGAAATTGGTCGTGATCCCCAACAAGCTGCCAATGAAATCTTAGCTGTTCTATTGAAAGTCAATACCGAGGACTCCGGAACGTTTCGGTCATACAGTGGCGAAGTGATTCCCTGGTAATTAGAGAGTCTGCTTCAGTTGCTGTGCCAAGCGATAGCCACTCAGCCAAGCACCCTCAACGGTTGAGTTCTTCAACCAATCGCCACACATCCCTACCGCAATGGATGGATCAAGGGCAAACTCACGCTCATTGGGCTCCTTGAGTTTGGCGTAACGCCACAAATGGCTTTGGTGTAAATCGGGCTCCACTCCAGTGAGTTCCTGAAATCCTTTAATCAAGATGGGTTCGATCTCAAACTGGGTGTGATCGACGTGCGCAGCAGACCATGCGTGACTGGCTTGCGCCACCCAGGTCTCATACACGGGGCGATTGGGTTTGGAGTTATCACGCGCCAACCAGGAGAACACACTGCCTTCCACAAACGCGCCATCGAATGCTAGATGAAGAGGCTCTTTCAGATAGGCAAGCAGTGTCCAACAGGGCAGCATCACCACTTCCTGGCAAATCGCTTTTAAGTTGGCAGAGTATTTGCCAATTAAGCGTTCAGCTTGCACCGACGGAATCGCGAGTACGAGGTATTCAAATGCCTCAGGGATTTGACCGTGTTCTTTGGTCGTGATTTTCCAGAGATCATTGATGCGATGCACATCCACCACCGTATGTTGCGTTAGTACCTGTAGGCGGTTTGCTAAATACTTCGCAGGGGAGGTCATTGCTGGAATGCCGACATAGCGCGTTGCATCCGATGGTTTATCAATGGTATTGCCATGATTGAGGGTCACGATCCGACCTGACCATGGTTTGGCAACTTCGGCTTGTACCCACTGAGCAACTTCTTCCTTGAATAAGGCATCGCGCGCCGTGAAGTACTGGGCACCATGATCGGCTTCCCAATCACCAAAGTAGCGATGGCTCATGCGACCACCCACGCCTTTGCTTTTATCAAAAAGTGTGACTGCAAAGCCATGGGCTTCTAGCTCACCGGCGCAGGAGAGTCCAGCAATACCCGCACCGATGATGGTAACCCGTTTTTTAGTAAGAATCATTTAATCCAACCAGCGTTTTCGATAAGAACCGTCTGCATCATATTGCGCAATTTGTTTGGCGACATTAAAGGCTCTACCACCCCGAGGATCGGTGCCATGACCCGCCACATATAGCCAGTTGCCTTGATTGCTATACACATCATAGTCAATCAGGCAGGACTCAAACCAGGCTGCGCCCACCTGCCAGTTACCGTTCATCGCATAGACCCAGTGACTCGCCACAATTTGGCGCATGCGATTGGATAGAAAACCCGTGGCGGCTAACTCGCGCATCCCCGCATCGATCAAATCAACTCCCGTCGTCCCAGTAAACCACTGTGTAAAGAGTTCGGGGTCAACAGTATTCGGTGTTCGCTGACTCAATCCCTTTGGACTAAATAAGCGCTTGCCGTATTTAAGCATCAGAAAGCGAAAGTAATCGCGCCACAGGAGCTCAAACCAAAGCCAATAGCTGCCATCATTGGCCCCATACCGATCCTCATAGCGATCGATCCGTTTTGCAAGCGTGCGCGCGGAGATCGATCCGACTGCTAACCAAGGTGAGAACTTACTGGATGCATCAAATTGACTTAAGGCATTACGAGTCTCTTTATAGGAGTCTGGCAAGCGTCGCTCACAGTATTGCTCAAGGTGGGTAAGCGCTTGGGACTCACCGCCGTTTACGAAGAGCGAGGTTGTAAGCTCTGAAATCGGGTCTTGCTTTGCTAGCTTGGATGGTAATGGCGGAATTGATTGGGGTCTAGCAACAGGCTCGGCGTATCGGAGTCGACGTTTTTCGACCCACTGCCGGAAGTTAGTAAAGACATCAGGTAGCTCTTGAATATCCATGCCCAAAGTCTGAGGATCGAGCATGGTCGATTGCCAGTGGGTATAAATAGTTAGCCCTGCTCTTTGCAGCTCCATAACATCGTTCTCTTCTTCGGGGGCGGCAATCGCTTCGCAATAGATTGTGTTAGTGCCTACCTGTGCACAAAGCACTGGCAAGACATGGCTGGGCTTACCCTCTAGAACAAGTAGCGTTGAACCCTTTTCTTTTAGTAAGTTTTTTAAGTCACGAAGATTATGGTACAGCCATGCAGAGCGTTGCTTACTTGCTCGCTCAAATCCCCAAGGCGTTTGTTCTGGTTGGGGAAGCACAAAAACCGGTAAGAGACTCTCTGAGTGTTTGCAGGCGTTTACAAATTGGGGATTATCCAGAAGACGCAGGTCTGCTCTAAACCAATAGATCGAACAGCCCACGATAGTGCTTTAAGTCGATTGCAGCTTAGCGTTGGGATCGACCATGCATTGCTTTTGAGCATTACGCTCAATCGCTTTGAGCCATTCCGGCTTGGCTTGATTGGTTAGTGTATTGAGTTCACTTAATTGTTGATCATTGGCCAAATTACGCACTACGCGTGCCACACAGGTGCAGTAGTTACTAAAATCACTGGCCTCGAGACTTTTGTTCTTCACGTTTTGATGATTACGCAGTTGCTGGGCAATGCAATTTTTAGCGATTGGATCGCTGCTAACTGTAGCCAAAGCTGGGCTGGATGTTACAAGTAACAAGCTACTCAATAAGGCTGTTGGGATGGGGGTAGGTTTCATGGGTGGCTTTCAAAAAGATAAATTTAGAATACCAAAATCCACTTATTTATGCAGAAGGTCGATCACTCTCACTGATCGTCATGCTATTTTGTGGCGCTCGTTAAAAGTCAAAGCCCAGTTGCGCCTTCTCTGGGGAAGCCTTTGCCCGAGTCCGATGCATGGTCTTGCGAGAGCCGTGCTTTTCTAGGACTGCCTGTTTAGCGATACGCACTTCAGCAAGCTGGCGGCGTCCATACAGCTGTGACTTGGCCTCTTTGGTAGCAATCGCCAAATCCACAATCGGTAGCGGAATCTCAACCCCCACCCGAATGCCAAGTTGCTCTTGCAGAGCTTGGGGCATATTCCAGGGCTCAAAGAGGTAGGAATCGGGCACTTTGCGCATCGCTGGTAACCAGGTACGCACAAACTCGCCAGTAGGATCATGATCCACGGCTTGCTTAATCGGGTTATAGACTCGGGTGGTATTGATTCCGGTAGTACCGGATTGCATTTGTAATTGGCTCCAATGAATCCCCGGTTCGTAATCCAAAAATTGGGTGGCCAACCATTCGCCCACGGGGCGCCAATGCAGCCATAAGGGGTAAGCAGCAACCGAAACCAGCATCGCGCGCATCCGAAAATTGAGCCAACCGGTCTCGCGCAGCATCACCACACATGCATCAACCATCGGCCACCCCGTTCGTGCCGCTTTCAAGGCCTCAAAGTGCTCGTGATGAAAGTCATTCTCCCGCAGGCCATCGTAACCACGGTGCATATTGCGCCATTCAATCTCAGGCTCGCTCTCAAGCTTTTGAATGAAATGGCAGTGCCAATACAAACGGCTCAGAAACGCCCGCAAGCCCGCCTTTTGTCTTACTGAAATCCCCTCTTCAGTGATCATTGACCGTGTACGACTCACGACCTCGCGCATGCTTAGGCAACCATAGGTAAGATAGGTGGAGATACGCGAACATGCCTGTGGGGCAGTAACAGGTGATGAGATACCGCCCCGATAACGCTGACTGCGATGCGTCAAAAAGTCATCCAAGATTTTGAGTGCAAGGCTACGACCGCCTCGCTGACGCCGTGGTGGATCGTGTTGAAGATGCGCTGGAGGATTGATTACTGGCAAGGGTGGTATCGAGCGATTCCAGAATGCGAGTGGTGGAACTGTTTCTGGCGGACTAGCCATCTGACGCTCCCACGCTGCTTGCCAAGCATTGCGGCTCTTCAGGCGTCGCACTACACCAAACTGTGGGTATTCATGCCACGGAATGTGATGATCGCGGCACCAACGCCCTACGCGTCGATCGCGATCATAGGTCCATTGATTACCGGTCTCTTCATGCGAATGCAGCCCAGTAAAAGGATGGTGTTGCCAGACTTTATCGAGGATCTCGATTACTTCGCCAGTGAACACCTCAAGACCACCACCCTGCTTTCGGAGTTCTACATCGAGGTCAATTAATGACTCGGTAATAAATCCAAAATGGCCCAAAGCCATATCGGCTTGCTGCCAGTGGCCTGGCTCAACAATATAGATGCAGCGAACCGGTCCACGACGTGCAGCATGAGCTAAGGCAGCATGATCCTCCCAACGCAGATCGCGCTTAAACCAAACAAGCTCATAACTCATGGCAAATCACTCTTTAAGACAGAGTGATAACGATAGCACCGAAGCAAAATTTGCGTTCGGTGCTAATCCATCAAAAGCTCAATTGATCTTTCTGGTGCTTACTTTAGGCTAACCTGCTTACCATCGATCCAGGTCGAGATCACTTTGATGTTGCGGATCTCTTCGGGCTTGGTTTTACGTGGATTCTTTTCCAGAATCACCAAATTGAACTGCTGTCAATTTAGGTCCACGACCAAAGAGAGTTTTCCCATAGTAAATCATTGCAGCAAAATGGGTTGATTTTGTATTAATTGGGGTACTTGGGTTTGAGGTGCTGGCGGTCTGTAACCGAGTGCGCTATGGGGCCTGACATGGTTATAGTGTTTCACCCACTCCCCAACGATGATCTGGGCTTCCTTAAGACTGAAGAAGATCTCTCCATCTAAAAGGTTGTCTCTGAAGGTGCCGTTAAAGCTTTCACAAAAACCATTCTCCCAAGGACTGCCTGGAGTAATGTAAGCAGTCTTCACTCCAATACCAGATAACCAACTACGCAACTCTTTGGCAATAAATTCTGGACCGTTATCACTACGGATGTACTCGGGGATGCCGTGAGTAATCATGGCGTTGGCTAACTGTTCAATCACCTGGATCGATCCAATCCGTCTAGCGCAATGGATGGTAAGACACCTTCGGGTGTATTCATCGATCAGGGTGAGCATGCGGATCTTGCAGCCATACGCGTCTCTAATGAGAACAAAATCGTAACTCCACACATGGTTTGGGTGAGTGGCTCGCAGTCTCATACAACTGCCATCGTTAAACCAGAGTCTGCCTCTGGGCGGTTGCTTGTGCGGGATCTTTAAGCCTTCTTCTCGCCAGATACGCGCGACCTTGGCGGTAGTTGCCTGTCCCCAGTCAGCATTACGCATCATGCTGGCAATCAAGCGATAACCGTAATGGCCGTAGGTGCTAGCCATGCGGATAACCTCAGCTCGTAGAGGCGCTTCGTCATCTCTGGGCAATGGCAGATAGCGATACGCTGCTCTAGAGAGCCCTACTAATTCACAAGCTAAGCGCTCTGATGTTGAGTATTTCTGCATCAACACCTGAGCGGCTTTCTTGCGTTTAGTCCCACAGGGACTTCCGTTGGTCGCAGGCTTAGAAGTTTCCCTTGATAACTTCCTTGAGCATCACCTCTCGTAGCGATAAGTCCGCTACGAGCTTCTTGAGTCGGGTGTTTTCTTGTTCAAGTTCTTTGTACTTCTTCGCTTGATCGACCTGCATACCGCCATAGATCTTGCGCCACCGGTAATAGCTTTACTCGACCGTGCCTACTTCTTTACAGGCTTGGGCGAGGGTTTTGCCATTACTGGTTAATACATCGATTTGGCGTAACAGGGTGACAATTTGTTCGGGTTTAAGACGTTGTCCTTTGGCCATAGGTAGCACTCCTTTAAGGTGAAGATTATCAAAAATCCTCTCTTTGGGAGTGGTACTAAAAATCAGGTCAGTTCAAATTGATTTCATGGACATATGATTTTTAATAATTAATCTACTTATATATTTACTTATCTCAGAAATTATAGGAGAAAAAAATTTACATTACTAAACAGGATAGTTTTGCTATTTTGCGTATCAAACTACTACCAGCAATCTGCTCTAGAATGGATTAATTTGGAATAGACTGTTATGGCACCCTGGAAAGCGGCACGCGTTGGCGATCACATTAATGAGGTTGATACCCCTGCTTTGATTCTGGATCTTGATGCATTTGAGCGCAATATGAAGCTGCTACAAGATGCGGTCTCAAGCGCTGGTGTGCGATTGCGCCCTCATGCCAAGAGTCATAAGTGCCCTGAGATTGCCTTGCGTCAAATTGAGTTAGGCGCAGTGGGCATTTGTTGCCAGAAAGTTAGTGAGGCAGCAGTCTTTGTCGATGGGGGTGTATCGGATATCTTCATTACCAATCAAGTGGTGGGTGAGAAAAAAGTAGCGCATGCTCTTGACTTAGCAGCGCGTGCACGTATTGGGGTGCTCGTGGATCACGAAGATCAAATCAGTGCCTTTGCACGTGCTAGCGCAGAGCGTCAAGTGACAATTGATGTCTATCTTGAAATTGATGTGGGCATGGGTCGCTGCGGCGTAGCATCGATTGAGCGCGCAGTGGCAATGGCTCAACAAATTGTTGCTGCGCCCTACTTAAACTTTATGGGTCTACAGTGTTATCACGGTAGTGCCCAGCACTATCGATTGCCTGAAGAGCGCCAACAAGCCATTGCAGCGGTGTGCGACAAAGCGACGGCGGCTAAAGCAGCGATTGAGGGTGTGGGGATTGCGGTGGAGCGGATCTCGGGTGCGGGTACTGGCTCGGTCATGCTCGAGAGCCACTCCAAGCTATTTAATGAAGTGCAAGCGGGGTCGTATATCTTGATGGATCGTGATTACGCTACTAATCAACGCGATCCTAGCGACCTTCCCTTTGAGCATGCCTTATTTGTTAAAACTGCTGTTCTTAGTCACCCGAATGCCAATCGTGCGGTGGTCGATGCTGGCTTGAAAGCATCAAGCGTTGACTCTGGGATGCCAGTGGTTTGGCAGCGTACCGATGCCAAATATCTAAAGGCCTCCGATGAACATGGGGTTCTGGAACTCACACCTGATAGCAAGCTAAAACTCGGGGACTATGTGATGCTCGTGCCGGGGCATTGCGACCCGACCGTTAATCTTTACGATGAGTTAATTGCGATTCGTGGAGATCAGGTCGAGGCCATCTGGCCGATTGCAGCGCGCGGAGCCCTACTTTAATACGAACAATCGTTCATTGGGCCCAGAACTTTTTCATCTCTGGGAGATCTTGCATACCGCGATCGTAACCAAACTGAATCGCGGAAGCCATGAATCACCACTGAAATAGACGCTCGCGGTATTGGCAAATACGTGGGTCGTGATTAAAAGGATGCAAATACTAAAACATCGTTTGAAGATTTTCATTTGTTAACCGCTTTGATGGATTAAAGGCATGCCAAGGATAAATGACAAACGGTTATGAGACTAAACTTCTAAACGATTTTGATGACTAGATCAGGAAAGCCGTCAAGCATGCAACGCACAATATCGCCACGCACCACAGGGCCCAAATTTTCTGGGGTTCCTGAGTAAATGATGTCACCAGGGAACAGTTCATTGGCTTCGGATAGCTTCACAATTTGCTCTGCGACTGACCAAATCATCTGGTTTAAGTTTGCCTTTTGACAAACTTCACCATTAACCGATAAAGAAATAGAACCGCTCTTTTGATGCCCAATTTTGATGACTGGAAAAATGGGGCCAATGGGTGCCGAATGATCAAACGATTTATCGATTTCCCAGGGTTTCTTTTGATCGCCCATAAATCGCTGCAAATCACGCCGCGTCATATCCAAACCAAGGGCATATCCATACACATGGTCTAAGGCTTTATCAATCGTAATATTTTTACCACCAGTTTTTAGGGCAGCTACTAACTCCACCTCGTAGTGATAATTCTTGGTTAGGGTTGGATACGGGTGATCCACAATTTTATTGGGGGCAACAAATTGAATCGCATCCGTGGGCTTTTGAAAAAAGAATGGCGGTTCACGTGTTAGATCAGAGCCCATCTCCCGCGCATGCGCTGCATAATTTCGCCCAATGCAATAAATACGCCGAACGGGAAATTGCTCACTACTATTCGCTATCGGAATATAGGTTGGCTCTAATTGAAACGGCGTCTTTGGCTTTGCTGCTTCTGCCGAAGATGCAGCCCCTAAGGTCACAATGGAGGCAGCCCCCAGTGCAAGCTTCATCCATTAGCGACGATTTTCGTAAGAGGTTTCTTTTTTAGTTGACATTATTCATCCCTAGTTGATTGATCGACGATGCGACCATTGTGCGCCGCATCCTTTTGAATTTCAATGGATAGCTATTCCTGAATTTCCCTAATGGTGAAGATCAATACCTGGAATTTGTATCAATGTATCTAGTTTTGTTATTACTGAAGTGCTTATCAGTAAACTACTGCTTTCAATGTATTGATCTGTAAAGGAATGGGCATGAATCACTCGTCAACCTTAATGCATGGTGGCAAGATCTTAGCCAATGCCCTGGTTCGTCAAGGCGTTGAATTCGCTTTTGGTGTTCCTGGCGAAAGCTTTTTGCCTCTTCTTGACGGTCTGGTTGATCACGATTCCAAACTACGCTTTATTACCTGCCGCCAAGAAGGTGGTGCCAGTTATATGGCTGAAGCCTATGCCAAACTGACTGGGAAGCCAGGTGTTTTGATGGTTACACGTGGCCCTGGTGCTGCAAATGCTTTGATCGGAGTGCATACAGCCTATCAAGATTCAACTCCCATGGTGTTACTGATCGGACAAGTGGGTACCGACATGGTAGGTCGGGAAGCCTTTCAAGAAATGGACTACCGCAAGGTTTACTCTGAGTGTGCCAAGTGGGTGGGCAGTATTGATCGTGCGGATCGTATCGATGAATACATCTCCCATGCATTTCATCTCGCTCAATCTGGACGCAAGGGTCCCGTAGTGTTGGCCCTACCAGAGGATGTTTTGTTTGCCCAAGCCCATGAACACCCTAGCCCTAAAGCTCAAATTATTAGTCCCGGATTAGACCAAGCCTTATTTAGCAAAGCCATGCAGGCTCTAGCCAAGGCTGAACGAGGCATGATCCTTGCAGGCGGCGG
>VGIH01000022.1 GCA_016867965.1 Betaproteobacteria bacterium
CTAGCTTTGCTTGGGTGTCCCGTCGCAAAATTAAATCCTCGGTAATCGCTTCATGATCGCGTATTCCTGCTGCTGCACACATCTCTGCAAACGCGAGTAGGGTTTCATGATGAAAACGGTAGACGCGCTCACTTTTATCCATGGGATTTAAAGCGCCCTGCCGTAAACGATCTTGGGTGGCAACACCGGTGGGGCAATGATCGGTATGGCATGAGCGCGATTGAATGCAGCCAATCGCAAACATAAAGCCGCGTGCTGAATTACACCAATCAGCACCAATGGCTATCGCACGTACGATATCAAATGCACTAATAATTTTGCCGGATACTCCAATTCGAATTTGATCGCGTAAGCCAACGCCTACCAAGGAGCTGTGCACTAGCCGAAGACCATCGCGCATGGGCATCCCAATGTTGTCTACAAACTCTACAGGCGCCGCACCAGTACCCCCCTCACTGCCATCAACCACAATAAAATCCGGGTATATTTTGGTTTCAAGCATTGCCTTAACAATCGCAAACCAATCTGCAATATTTCCGATGCACAGCTTAAATCCAACGGGCTTACCATTTGACAATTGGCGCAGTTCTTGAATAAACAAACACAATTCTTTAGGCGTATGAAAAGCAGAATGGTTCGCTGGAGAAATGCAGTCTTCACCCATGGGAACGCCACGCGCTTGTGCAATTTCGGGGGTAATCTTAGAAGCCGGTAAGACCCCACCGTGTCCAGGTTTTGCTCCTTGAGAGAGCTTAATCTCAATCATTTTGATTTGCGGATCTAATGCGGTAGCCTTAAAGCGCTCGGGATCAAATTGACCGCTGCTGTTGCGACAACCAAAATAACCTGATCCGATTTCCCAAATCAAATCACCGCCATATTTTCGGTGGTAGATTGAAACGGATCCCTCACCCGTATCGTGCGCAAAGCCACCCTTTTGAGCGCCACGATTTAAGGCCATGATGGCGTTAGCCGATAAAGCACCAAAACTCATCGCCGAAATGTTAAACAAGGAAATGAAATAGGGTTGCGTGCACTGTGGGCCTCCCACGCGCACCCGTAAAGATTCGACACTGGGGGGAGTAATTGGATTTCCTCTTTGTAATAAAATTTCTGCGCTCGGCTTATACACATCTACCAGCGTTCCAAATGGTCTTTTGTCTGAAGCGCCCTTAGCACGCTGATATACAAGTGCACGCTGAGCTCTCGAAAAAGGGATTTCCTCGTTATCCGACTCTAAAAAGTATTGTCGTATCTCGGGACGAATGAACTCGAAGAAAAAACGTAGATGCCCAATTAAGGGATAGTTACGCAAAATCGCATGGTGACTTTGCATGAGATCCATGAATCCGACGACAGAGAAAACAACAAAAACTGC
Organism: Betaproteobacteria bacterium; assembly: GCA_016867965.1. Classification (GTDB taxonomy): domain Bacteria; phylum Pseudomonadota; class Gammaproteobacteria; order Burkholderiales; family Burkholderiaceae; genus Polynucleobacter. The sequence continues at coordinate 1,379 of VGIH01000022.1, forward strand.
ACAGAGTAGCCAAACATGATGGCCACCTGGACCAATGATGCAATACAAACCACTCAGAATTGCTATGAGAATACTTAGTATCCAGGGAATAAATCGTGCGGGCACTCAATCCCTTTCACTTAGTAATAATCGATCAGCTTAGCGGCAATTAAATTGCCTTTAGTTTGACTACTGATTCAGATTCGGGAGTCGCCTGTGAGGCCTCAATATCATCTAAAAGGCAATGCAATTGACCGTTGACCCGAGCATCCGCATGAATAAATATTTGACCGTAATCAATATCACCGTTCACGATAGCGCTTGGATAAATTTCGAGCCGATTTTCAACCCGCAAATTTCCCTCAACACGACCAATGACAATTGCGTTTTTACACGTAATGTCACCGCGCATCACGCCATTCAAATCAACTACAGCGGTATCTTCGGTTGCTAGATCAAATTTTAGGTTGCCAATGCATTCGCCCGAAATGAGCAAGTGCCCTTTAATAATCTGATCACCTTGAATAAATGATCCTGTGCCAATGATGTTGTTGAACACCAAGTTCGTAGGCGTTGCAGGATGTTTTGGTTGAACATTAAACATGGTTGTCTCCATAACTGCTATTTCAAATCATTCTAAGCTTAAATAAACCAATTTTTGTTACGGCCCAAGCAAAATGATTAGGGTTAATACTAATAATGTCTTTTAGCCATCTCGAAAGCCATTGAATTCTTTGGAGTTATCCTAAAATTAGATCATGATTCAGAAAATGCATTTTTTTCGCCTGCAGTGCTTATTCATCCCTATTTTTTCAGCCCTGATTATTTCAGCTTGCGGCAAAGAGGAGGTTGAGAAAAGCAAATCGACCGCATGGCTACCAGATACCAAAGCTGAACAGCTACCCATTATGGGCTATCAGGGAATCAATTTTTCAGGCTCCAAAGAGCAAATTAAAAATCAATTTAACTGCACCGAATACGAACTAACCTTAAGTTGCAAAATTAAGGTGGATGGCAATGAAGACCACGTCTGGGCAATCTATAACGAATCAGGACGAATGATCTTGATTAAAAAAGAGCTTGGCTACTTCAATAAGGAGCAAGCTCAACAAATCATCGAACGGTTCACTCTGAAGTATGGCTTGGATCACGAGCCCACCGAGGGTCAATTAAGCGCTTTTAATGCAGGCCTTCGCAAAACCAAGACCTATTTATTTGGTAAAGGGCAAGTCGCCTTTCAGGTGGGCAGAAGCCTAAACAATCGTAACGAACTGATGCTGGTCTACTATTTTCCAGAGGACGTCGGCGCTGCTTTTGCCAAGAGTATTCAAAATTAGATCAGCGCCCTTCCAGGCTTTAGCACATCTGGCGTGAAACTAATTTCAGGTAAATCTTTATTCATGCCAGTGTCTTTTACCTCATAAGCCCATGCCAAGACCATGGCAATCGCTTCAAATAGTGGGGCAGGTATCGACTCCCCAATATCCAATTGATTAAATAAGTAACGCGCCAGAGCGGGTATCTGTGCAATTGGAACATCATGCTCTTTGGCAACTTCACGAATTCGTAAAGCAACTGCATCTGCACCCTTAGCCAAAATGATGGGGGCGGACATTCTTTGCGGATCGTACCGAATCGCTACTGAATAGTGCTCAGGGTTTGCTAAGACTACATCAGCCCTTTCGATTGCTGCCATCATGCGCGAAGAAGCTATCTGACGTTGCCTTTGCCGAAGGCGTGCGCGCAGTTCCGGAGAGCCTTCAGTCTCTTTCAGTTCCTGTTTCATCTCCTCCAAACTCATTTTGATTTGTTTGCGAAAGTTAAACCATTGCAATACCGCATCACCAATGGCAATCGCCAATAAAGGAATCATCAATAAGATAAATCCGTTGAAGATAAATACAGTTGTGTTCTCAAGTGCTAGATCAAAATCCAGATCAACAATTGAGCGGATATAGGCAAATAACCCGTACAAATAGGCAGAACTAATTCCTAAAATCAAAATGGTCTTAAAGATATTTTTAACGACCTCTAGCAAAACCATCACAGAAAACATTCTGGCAAAACCGGCAAAAATATCAAGTCGTTCTAAATCAAATCGCAGTGCAAAGTAGGCTTTGAAATTAACTAGAAATAACGGTGCGAAGATGGAGATGATCCAAATCACTAACAGCACAACCGCGCAGATAAATAGAACAATCAAAAAGGCTCCGGATGCCCATTCTGAAATTCGATCGATCAAACTAATTGGTTTAGAAAATTGCAGTCCGGATTGCATCATGATGACAAGCTGACGCATCAACATAGGTCCGGCCGTGATCAGAAAAATAATGAAGCCCAGTAACAAAGCAAAAGTCGTAATGTCTCGCGATTGGGGAAGTTGCCCCTGCTCCCGAGCCCGCTGAATTCGTCGCTCGGTCGGTTCTAATTCGCGGTCTTGCGCGTCGTTTTGATTTTCGGCCAAATAAGCTCCAGGCAATCAATTTAGGAACTGCTGATCTATTTCTATTATCCCCAATGCCCTCTGATTTAGGGCAAAACCCTGATATTGGTCTTTTTTGTGCGGTAAAAAAGCCAATAAATCAAAAAATACTTGTTTCAAATCAATTATTTATATAGTATTTACCTTCAGTTCTTCAATGGCGTGAAGGTGTCTACTTATGGAAACCATCAAAATTCTTGTAACCAACCAAAAAGGCGGGGTTGGTAAAAGTACCATTTCAGCGAATTTGGCTGCTTACTTAGCAATTCAGGCCGGCAAAAAAGTTTCCTTAATTGATTTTGATAAACAATCGTCTGCTTCGCGCTGGGCAAGCAAAGCGCCGGATATTGGTATCGATATTCATCAAGCCAAGCTGGACTATAAAAATAGTGGTTTGACACTCCTCGATGCCCGAGCGATGTTGCGCAACTATTCAATTAATTCAGATATTTGCATTTCCGATCTAACTTGGACCCATGCAATTCCCCACGAATTCTTGCTTGATTTTGATATTTTGTTAGTGCCAAGCTCCACGTCGAAGTTTGAAATGGCAAGTACCGAGATCTTTATTCTTGAGTACGCGCAACTCTATCTTTCGCGCTTTTCAAATAACAAACAACTGATTTTGATTGCGCCTAGCAAAGTCAATCATGACTTCTCGCCTGCAACAGCATTCACAAATCTTGAGTTTCTGAATAATTGCCTCATCGCGCCACCAATCTATTCGGCGCCTGATATCGATCAATATGTCTATCACGACTTCCTGTTCTTATCACAGGATCAGGCGGTCGCCGATAACTTTCTGCGCTTTGGTGAATACGTCCACGAAAAGATTATCGCTTGCTCGGTTGAAAAATCACGCTCTTCGAATACGAATAAATATATGGGCCTCACAGGTAAAAAATTGAGCATCTTGGATGATTACCGCTTAGGTCGACTGCGCGCCCGCAATGGTGAAGCAGGTGATCAAGAGAGGAAAGAGGTGATTTCTAAAAAGGTGGGTGAAATGACCAGCAATTTCATTCCCCAATTCTTAAGAAAAGATGAAGGTAGTAGCTAGTTTGCTGCGATCAGTTTTGCTGCGGCTGAATCGTATTTAAGATAGCAATCATTTGTAAATACTTAGGGGGCATTCCAAAGGATGCAGCATTCTCTACCCCCGTTGTCTTGGTTTTTGAGATTGCTTTGAGAATCTCCCCATCGAGCTCAATCTTTTTTGGAATCTCATCAAGCTCATAGCCGCCATCGGCTTTTGCAACCACGATTTTTTGGACACTGGGGAGATCATTTTTGATCAACACAATCCATGTATCCGTTAACAATGTGCTATTTCGATACAGACCCCACCGCCCCCAGTAGGTATATTTATCAATAAAGTAGGAATCTTCCTCATACACCTTTAAATCACTTCCGCTGTATTGATAATGCGAGACCGCATTCTCATAGAGATCGGCTACAAAGAAATGAATTCGCTCATCCTGAGAGATCTCAATTTGCATCAAATTAGGTAGCATTGCCTCATAAGCCTTTAGATCCAACATGCACTGCGCAACGCGTGTTTCCGGGTTAGGGTGGGTTGCGCCATGCATAAAATCAGACTCTTTGGCTTTTGTACCATCGGGTAGGTATTCATCGGCAAGCCGCTTAATCGCTGCAAAAAGAGCAATTGAACGGTTCGATAACCCATATTTACTAATCCAATACTTCTCAATTTCGAGAGTGGTCTGAGATAACTGCTTAAGCAGCGACTCGTCTTTTTTGAAGTGCGCGCTGTAGTTATAAAAAACTTGATTTAGACGCTCCTCCGCACCACTCTCTGTGGGAACTTTTGCGTGCCAAAAGTCATTGAAATCTTGGTAGTTCGCTCGGGAACAATACGGTAAAAATGCAACCACATTGAAAAGCGCCTGACACATATGGTCAGCACCCGTTTTACCGCCTAGAACGGCATCAAAGAGACCCACGTATTATTCCTTGATCACTAAAGATACATGAATGGCTTTAAGCCATTCCTGAATTTTTCTTTAGTCGCATTAATTCCTCAGCTTGCTCTTTTCGACGCTGTATCTTGCGATTGCGCTCATCAATTTCATAGTTGTAGAGGAGGCGCTCGTACAAGCGCTTACGCAACAACTCGGAGAGTAAAGCAATCAAAAATAGGTTAAAAAACATCCACCACCGATCCGCCACGAGGAGGATGTCGGCAATCCCAAGGCAAAGTACGCTCGTAAGGCGCAGCCAATTGGTTTCAGCAAACTCGACAACGTTCATAATTAACAGCTGGATTTATAGCAGGAACATCTTTATATCAAAAAATGGAAGGATTTGCCATTTTGATCATCCCCAAGTTTGTGCAAAGTTGGGGGGTGCTACTCAGAATTTTAGCAGTTTTAAAACACCGCAATTTTTATAACTATTTGATTTATATATATTTTTAAGAATTTGGATCGGCATTGAGTTGCTTGAGCATCGCGTCACACTCGGCTTGAACCTGCGGAGTAAATTTAGCTTTATAAGCCTCTGCTTCAGCCTTGGCGATTGGATTTCCAGTTTGAGCGGAGAGCATTAACCAAGAATATGCCCTTGGTGGATCCTGGGGCACTCCACGGCCATCCATATACATTTTGGCTAAGTTATAGCGCCCCACTGAGTTACTGGCTAAGGCCGCCTTCTTAAACCAGTACACGGCTTTGGTTTCATCTTTATCTAGATCAACCCCATACTCATGGCGACCTCCTAATTCCACCATGGCCAACTGATTGCCATGGTCAGCGGCCTTACGCATCCAATACCATGCTTGGTTCAGATCCTGCTTTGTACCGATGCCTTGCAAGTACATTAAGGACAAATCGTATTCAGCCCGAATATCGCCAGCCTCAGACATCTTTTTAAATAGCTCAAATGCTTTTGGATAATTTCCGCCCTCATAGGCAGAGCGTGCCCGTTGATAGTCTGAGCAAGCCAAGAGACTTAGGCTTGCAAGCACGATGATCAGTAGGCGGGTCATGCGCATCTACAAATGCCTAAATGATTAAATCTTAGCCGGAGCTTTGGTCGGAGGGGGAGCTGGGGCTTTCGGTTTTTCGGGAGGAAGATCCTTGAGATCATCATCCTCTTCTGGGCTGTCAGCGGGTTTTGGAGCAAGAGCAGGTAATTTAGGTTCAACGCGGTAACTCGCGCCGAGATCACCACCTACCATCCGAGCAAAGCCGCCAATATAACGACGTCCTAAATCGGGGTAATACGGCTCACTGGCTAAATACCCTTTACTCCGAATACAGGCGGGCGTATTAACACTACCCTCACAGCTTGCAACCGCTGATAAACGCCCTACTTCGTATTGCTCACCCAAGAAGAACAGGAACACCACAAATGCCAATGGCGCCACTAACCAAATCAGTAACTTCTTTAATAACTTAAACACTAAATCGACTTTTGGATTCATGATGAACGCTCTCCCTATTGCCGATTGATTTTACTTTGTTCTAGGTCGACCTGAGTCGTTTGGCTGGATGATTTACGCCAATTTGTTGCCACTGGATCGTTGTGCAAGCGGGCGTAGATTTCAATGGTTCGCGGATCGTTATGAAGGGCAGTATTTTTCATGGCGTTATACATATCGGCCGCCGCATTTTTCTTACCCTGATCTAAATAGGCCATCGCGGCACAATAGTAATAGTCAGTCGCTTTATCTTTGTTTTTAAGCCCCAAGTATCCTTTATCGGCAATATCACCTAGATACTTACAAGCATCAGGATTCTTAAGCGCCGCATTAATCGTTAGATTCTTCTCAGCAATCCGAAATTGATCAAGCGAATGTCTTCGAAACACCGTTGCCGACAGAATAAAATCCGGATCAGTAATTAGCATGGCTCGACCCACATAATATCGGCCGCGCTCATAGGCGATCAATCCTCGATAGTAGGATGCATCTAAATCTTTTTGCTTGACCAAATCATCGAGTCGATCCGTAATGCGAACTAGGGCTGAGCTGTATTTATATACCTCGTCTTCTGGCTCAATGCATTTTGGGTTCTGAACACAGGCAATCGCAAGCACCATTTTTCCGTGCAGTCGCACATAGCGTTGGTATAGCTTCTCCGCTTCACTGGCAGGTGCTGCGCTCGCTTTTTTGGTGGGAGTCGCGGCGCTCGGATCAGTAGCGGTCTGTGGCGATTTCTCTTTAGCAGACCAAGCCAATCCGCTCAATGCCAAAGTAAGCAGCGTGATGATGATCCGAAGGGTCATGGTAGCTACCTATTCTCGGACTTTTGGTTTGGTTTAGCCGGCAACTCGAGCTGCGGATTTCGAGGGGATTTTTTCTCATCCTCTTTTGGCATAAATTGAGCGGGCGCCCGTAAATTCGGCGGAATCTCTTGGGTGCCAGGTTTTACGTTATCCGGTAATTTTTCAGCCTTCGCTTTCTCATACGACACTTTGTCCGCATTATTAATCGGCTTTTTGTTGAGGATCGTAATTGAGATTCGACGATTGAGTGGATCCTTCGGATCTTGCGTATTCAATGGAATGGTGTCGGCAAAGCCAATCACCTGAGAAACCTTTGCTTCATTCAAACCACCCGCAACCATTTCCCGGCGTGCAGATAGTGCGCGCTCGGTTGAGAGTTCCCAATTACTGTATGCCGAATTGGCGCTATAGCGCGTATTATCCGTGTGGCCCTCGATGCGAATCGGTTTAGGTTCATTCTTAAGGGCGCTGCCAATAATGCGCAATAGGCGTTTAGCCGTGGGTGTCGGTGTAGCGCTGCCAGTCGCAAAGAGGGGTCTATTTTTCTCATCCACCACCTGAATTCGTAAGCCCTCCGCTGAGATATCCATAAAGATTTGACCTTTAGCATTGCGCAACTCAGGGTCAATATCGATCTTGCTATTGATTTCGTCGCGCACCATCTCATTGCGGGTCCGATCCTTACGGGCATTTTCCACATCCGTCACTGAAGAATCACTCATGCGGCGCTGTTCGGTATCTGCGTCCGCACGATTTTCTTCGCCAACGACCTTGGAAATGTTGTCACCACCGCCCTTGATAATTCGGGTGGCATCCCCTGAGCCTTGGCCACCGGATAGGGAAACGCGCAGAGGATTTTGGAAGTACGCTGAAATACCTGCGAGGTCACCTGCGGTGGTGGATCCCAATACCCACATCAGCAGGAAGAAGGCCATCATGGCCGTTACGAAGTCTGCGTAAGCAATCTTCCACGCGCCGCCGTGATGTCCATGTCCGCCTTTTTTAACGCGCTTGATGACAATTGGCGGCGCGTCTTTTTGGGCCATGGTTATTTACCTTTAACGGCTTTAGTGCCCTCATCCAACTCTGTAAAGGTTGGGCGCTGGTAAGTGAACAATACTTTGCGACCAAACTCAACGGCTGCAGCAGGTGGAAAATTATTAAGACTTGCTATCAAAATGGCTTTGACTGCCATGTAGGAACGGGTTTCAGCTTCCAAGTTTTGCTCCATGACCTTAGCTACCGGCGAAACGAACGCATAAGCCAGCAAAATACCTAGGAAGGTTCCAACCAGAGCAGCGCCAATTAACTTTCCGAGTTCGGCAGGTGGCAAGCCAATCGATCCCATGGTGTGAACCACCCCCATCACCGCAGCCACAATACCGAAGGCGGGCAAACCGTCGGCAACGTTGGTAACCGAGGACACTGGAATATGGGCTTCTTGATGATGAACGTCGAGCTCTTGCTCCATCAAACTTTCAATTTGGATCACATCCAGTGATCCACCCAACATCATCCGCAAATAGTCGGTAATGAAATCAACCAAATGATGATCTTTGGTCACTGAAGGATATTTTTCAAATAATGGGCTTGATTCGGGTTCCTCGATATCGCCTTCGAGAGACATCAAGCCATCGCGCTTAATCTTTTGCAAAATCTCGAACATGAGGCAAAGCAAATCCAAGTGCATTTGCTTCACACCACTTTTTGTCTTAAAAGCACCACCTAAAGCAGCAAAGGCCTTTTTAAGGTTAGTGATGTTGTTGGACGCAATCATCGTACCAACCGCTGCACCCACAATGGTGAGCACCTCAGTGGGTTGCCACAAAACCATAATATTCCCCCCGTGGAGCGCGTAGCCTCCAAGGGCACAACCTAGTGCGATGATCCAACCGATTGGAATATTCATGCGTTTATATCGTCAATACTACAGTTTTGAGAACAGGGAACTTTGTTGCAGCCGAGCAAACATCGCTTGCGCAGCATTTAACAAGGTTTGGGCCCGTGTATAGGCAGCGGTAGCCGCGGCTAAATCCGTATCGAGCAAGGCCGATGCCGTTGCTGCCATTTCAGTACCAATTGTCCCCATAGCCTCTTTCGAAATATCGACTTGCGCAGCAATACCACCACTTCGTTGCTGGGCTGTAGTGATTCTATCAAAAATAGCATCTAGGCCGCTTTCAATGGCACCTGCCGTCTTGGTAAGGCTTGAGCCTGATGCTCGTTCGTCCAAATAGGTGACAAAATCGTTGATTTTTTGATACAAGTCAGAACTTGTCTCATTAACCCCACCATCGGTAAATATTGACTTCACGCTGCCAGAGACCGCTGAAATAGTGGTTGCGGCATCTCCTGGGCTAACTTTTCCAGACCCAGCTGTAGTAGCCACTAAAGTAAGAACGCCTGAACTTGCACTGGCTGTACCCGTCCAATTTGCAATTGAGTTTCCTGCGCCAGTATTAGCAAAAGCACCAGTTGTACCTGCAGTATTTGAATTGAGATAAGCAACAAATTGGCTGGCAAGTGAACTGCCGGTGGTGTTGGCATTTGCTGTAAAGGTAATAGTGCCAATTCTGACCGTATCACCGCTCGCTAAGGTAAGTGCTGAGAAGTCAAACTGATCGGTTGCCGATGAATTTAGATAGTTTCCACTCAGATCAGAGAACTGAACGCCTGATTTAACGGTTAAATTAGGTTCAATCTGAACGTTGTAGATCGTTTCAGGAAAAATCGCATTACCCGTGGCATCCTTGGCAACCGACTGGGCTTTGATCGTATCTCGAATTTGCTCTGCTTGGATTTTGAGTGCTCTAAAGTTATTACTATTTAGCGCACCGTTTTGTGACTGCACAAATGCTTGTTTGAGCACGGTAATCTCATCAATGATTGTGCTCATTTGCGTTTGTGCAATGGCATGCGAACTCGCCACATAGTTTTGGTTGGTCTTGTACATTTCCAATCGAGCAACATCAAACTCTAAACGTACTCCACGGGATACTGCATATGGGTTATCCGATGCTTTACTGTAATTCTTACCTGTACTGATTTTCTTTTGCCAAGCCATTGCATCGGCGAGACTACTCTCCATCGACTTAATGCCGGCTTCTAGAATTTGATTGGAGGAAACTCGCATGATTATTCCGTTTCTAGTTCATGATCGCTAAAAGCGTATTGAACATTTGATTTCCGGTTTGTAGGATTTTGGTGGATGCGCTATAAAGCTGTTGATACTTCAATAGGTTTGCAGCCTCTTCATCCAAATTTACACCAGATAATTGATCTCGTTGATCTTTCAAATTAGCCAATACGGTGTCATTGGCTTTTTGTGTATTTTTCCAGGTTGCAACTTGAACGCCGACATCCGTAACCAAATCAGCGACCACGTTTCCAAATAGGGAACTTTTTAATTGGGCTGTATTTGCATTCGCAGAGCTAATTTTGGGATTGAGTAAATTTCCACCGTTGTAGTACATCAAGGGGTCAGCAGGTGCAATCGAGAGGAAATTTTCAGCAATCAATTGATTGGATATAAAGACTGAATTGCCGGTGTATCCCTCTTTCCACGTTGATATCGTTGGAGTGACACCGGTACCAGTCGCACTTAAGTTGGTGACATTTTGATTAGACGATGTGCTTATAAATGCGACGTACTCACTTGATGGTCCACCTGTTGACCAGCCAGCTAAAGTTCCGCTCGTAAATGTACCTCCGGCCGAGGCACCTAAACTCTTTCGAGTATTGATTGTGCCAGCAGCATCCCCAACTGCTAGGCTGGCAAATGCGTTAGCCACCTGCACCGCGGATGCTCCATTAGCTCCAGCTGTAAATTCAAGACCGCCAATAATGACCGTTTGACCCGCTGTTAATGCTTTAAAGGTCACAGTAGCTGTCTCAGTTTGTGCAGCAGAGCCTAAACTATCGTATAGATTTTTGACATCCACTTCGGAACTAACATTAAACGATGGGACACTGACCGTTAAGCGGCTGTCATTGAAATCCGAATACGTATTTGAGCCAACTTTAAATCCAAAGATTCGGATTGGGGCAGACGTGCTATCGGTATCAACAATTGTTTCATTCGCAACTTTTACCAATCCAATGGCTGCGGTATTTAAGCGCTGTTCCAGCTTAGGGATAAACTCATTTTTAAGAGTTAGCAGCGCACCAGCTTGTCCACCATCAGCCCCCTGAATGGTTTGCGTGGCGGTGATATTGCCATTTGATTGTTTAAAACTGACGGATAAACTTTTGCCATCGCCATTGATGCCGATCGCATTAGCCAATCCTCGTTCAACCAATGGGAGACCGCCGACTAATTGTGTGGCGGTACCATCACTATTAATAAGCGACTGGCCACCGATTAATTTTTGTAAGTTAGCCAAGATTCGATCACGTTCATCGAGCAAATCAGCCGATGGTGCGCTATTACCTGGGCTATTGGCTTCAACGATTTGTTGATTGACCGCAGCTAAGGCGGGTAAGAAGGTATTAATTTGACGAACGGTGTCGGTTAAGCCTGTACTACTATCACTTTTTAGCTGACTAACCAAGGTTGTAATGCCAGTCATTCGCTGCGCTACCACATTGGCTGATCCGGTAATCGCGGTTGCTAAAGCCTTGTTGGTTGGGTCTGCAGCGTACTTACCCATGGTATTGAAAAATTCTGTGATTGCAGAGCTCAATCCGGCGGACTTATCGGCAATGACGCTGTCGATCGTTGAGACATACTGCACTAATGTCTCGGAGTTTGATGACTTCGCTTGTTGATTCAGTAATTGAGCGCCAATTAATGAGGAGTATTCGCGGGTGAAGCCCTCGACTGCAAAACTACTGCCATTGAGCATTAATGAATTGGGTGCTAAGGCGTCCATAATGGTCGACGCACTGCGTCTGGAGTACCCCTCAACCGAGGTTCCAGCAACGTTTTGCGAGGTCACCAAGATGCCCGCTTGGGCAATCTTTAGCGCCGCACTGGCCGATTCATTAATCGAATAAATACCCATGATTTCGTTCTAAAGCCTTAATTTTTAAATGGAAGTGGGTTGGGTCGCATATACTTATTGAGCACGGGCGAAGCCACTTCATCCTTACTGTTTACGGCCTTTTTCTCATTAGCGATTAATTGCTTAATATTGGACTGCTCAAGAAGTTGTTCGGCCATCTTGTCGCCAAATCCAATCTTTTTAGACTTCGATAACAGATCGGCTAAACGATCATCCATCATTTGCAGGTAAGCCATCGAGGTTGAGCTTTTTGGTTCAGGGCTATTGATATTGGTGCTTCTGGCAACACTTAACAATTGACGCAGCAAGGTGCGCTCAAACCCTTCGGCTGCCTCCCGAATCTTCTTCTCCGATTTGATAATTTCGTCAGGCTTTTTTGCTTTATCCGAGTTATTTACCAATCGTGCAGAAAACGAGTCGATTGTGGTTAAAGAAAATAAGGGGCTCATTAGATGACCTCCAACTCCGCACGCAGTGCGCCTGCCGCACGCAGTGCTTGCAATATGGAAATCAGGTCTTGGGGAGTTGCACCCAACATATTGAGCGCCTTCACAACCTGATCTAAATTTGCACCACTATCCACTCGAATTAAGCTATTTTCTTTCCCGTTATCCGTAATGGATGCGGTATCTTGCGTCGTTACGGTAGTTTGTCCACGACTAAACGGCAAGGGTTGGCTTGTGGTTGGCGTTTGTTCAATGCGAACGGTCAAGCTACCATGGGCTACAGCAGCAGGCGATAACTGCACCGCTTGATTAATCACCACCGACCCTGTTCTTGAGTTGAGAACCACTTTAGCGGGTCCACTCACTGCAGGGACATCAAGATCTTGCAAGGCTGCCATGAAGGCCGTGCGGCGCAACGGATCCGTCGGTACGCGAACATTGAGAGCCCGCGCATCAATGGGGATTGCGGTTCCCAAACCAAAACGTCGTCCAATCGCTTCTGCGGTTCGTTGCATTAAGCTAAAGTCAGCGCGACGCAGATCCAACTGCACGAATTCATCAACTAAGAGTGCCGGGACTGCGCGTTCAATTATGGCACCCGATGGGATGCGTCCGGCTGATAAGTGATTTACCGATGTCTGGGCGCCGCCTCCTGCGGCTCTGGCACCACCAATCACCAAGTTTCCTTGTGCTTGCGCATAGACTTGACCATCGGCCGCTTTAAGCGGGGTCATTACCAAGGTTCCACCTTTTAAGCTCGTTGCGTTACCAAGCGATGAGACCGTGACGTCAATTTGCTGGCCGGGCTTTGATAATGGCGGAAACTCAGCAGTAACCATGACTGCGGCAGTATTGCGTAGCTGCGCTTGAGTGCCGGTCGAAGGTAGCGTCACGCCCAAGACTCCGATCATTTGCAATACGCTTTGGAGGGTAAAGGGTGTTTGGGTGGTTTGGTCACCGGTTCCATCCAAACCCACTACCAATCCATAACCAACCAATTGATTAGGGCGCTGTCCAGCGATATCTGCAAAATCTTTAATCCGATCTGCAAAAACCGTATTCGAGATCACGCTCATACACAGTACGAGTGTGATGGTTCTAATTTTTTGGATAGAGAGGCGCATGATCATTAGAATGGCGCTAGTTTTAACAAGAGGCGCGTAAACCAACCAACGCCTTGGGTATCATCGGTTGCCCCACGTCCCCGGTATTCAATACGTGCATCGGCAACCTCTTGCGAGTTCACGCGGTTAAATACCAATGTATTGGGATTTACTACACCACCAAACCGAATAATCTCTTCTTCATTACTAATCGCGACTTGTTTCTCACCAGCAACCACCAGATTGCCGTTAGATAACACTTCAATCACTGTAACCGTAATCGTTCCAGCAAATGTGTTGTTTGCAGCACTGGCTCCAGCGCCCTCACTCTTAATCTCACCAGTCCCATCAAAGTTCGCAATCTGATTAATACCTGTGTACCATCCTTTTGGTAATGTCGCCGCTCCAGGCGTAAATTCACTATTAACCGTAGCTTTACGTTGTGCCGCCATATTTGAATTCTTCGCCGCACTTGTGGTCTCATTCAAAATCACAGTTAGGGTATCGCCGACATTTCTGGCGCGCCGATCCTCAAACAAGGGGCGATGGCTTACCATTGAGACATAGGGCCCACCAGCATTGGCTGGGTAGAGGCTGCCCATGTTGGCAGATGTTTCTTGTATAGGTTTTGGTCGGGCGCTTGTCGGTGTTTGCAATAGAGTCGGACGATCAGCACTTGCACAAGCGCCGAGGATTCCGACATAAACTGAACCGAGTGTGAGGTATGCGATCGTACGCTTATAGAGTTTCATACTTATTGCCCTAAGTTACTAACGCGTTGCAAGATTTGATCGGATGCAGTCACAGCGCGGGTGTTAATTTCATATGCCCTTTGCGCTGCTATCAGATTCACTAATTCCTCAGCCACGTTTACGTTCGATTGTTCGACGTAATATTGCTGTATGGTTCCCATACCATTGGTTCCAGCAATTTGATTTTGTGCTGTACCAGATGCTGGTGAAGGAATAAAGTTATTTCCACCAATGGCGACCAGTCCCGCAGGATTAGCAAAATTAGCCATCGTAATTTGACCCGCTTGGGTTAAGGTGCTTGATCCTTGGGTGGAGTATTGCACGAGGCCAGCTTGGCTAATCGTGATACTCGTTGCAGTACTCGGAATCACACCGGCACCCGCAACCACATTACCCGCTTGGGTCACAATTTGTCCTGTCGCACTTAAACTAAATTGCCCTTGGCGGGTGTAAGCCAAGGTACCATCAGCTAGCTGAATCTGGAAAAAACCATTGCCATTAATCGCAACATCGAGTTGATTGCCGGTTTGTAATATCGATCCTTGAATCATGATGCGCTCAGTCGATGTCACTGCCGATCCGGCGCCCACTTGCAATCCAGTAGGCAATAAGTTTTGGGCATTACTCGATGATCCTGCGGCACGCAGAGTTGTGTACAACAGATCTTGGAACATCGGTTGAATACGTTTAAATGCAGTGGTTGATGAATTGGCGAGATTATTGGTAATCACGTCCAGATTCATCTGCTGGGCATCCATCCCCGTTTTCGATATCCATAGTGAGCGTATCATCGATTTCTCTTTCTTTTAATTAACCACGTGATAAGGAAACTAGGCCTATCGCTGCCCTAGCGTTTTGGTCAGCGGTTTGAACAGCACGAAAGTTCAGATCAAATAGTCGGCTTTGATCAATCATTTGCACCATCGCTAAAGTTGGATTGACGTTACTGCCCTCAAATGCACCTTGAGCTACTCGAACAGTTGCATCGGGTGGCGCCTGAGTTCCGGGAAGGTCAAAAAATCCATCCTCAGCACGTTGCAAACTATTTGGATTGGGGTTAACCAGCTTTAATTTTCCTGCTTGGTTCAGAAACTGTGTTCCTGGTAACTGAGTGAATACGCCACCATCTTCAGCAATCTGAATCGTGGCATTCGGTGGGATCGTAATTAATCCACCGGTTCCAACCACCGGAATGTCACGCCCTACTTTGAGCGTGCCATTCTCATCCACCATAAACTTACCATTGCGCGTGTAAGTTTCTTGACCATCCGGACGGCGAACGGCAAAGAATCCATCGCCTTTAATGACAACATCCAGTGGATTGCCAGTAGTTTGCACCGATCCTGCCGTGAAATTACTTCCTGGCGTCGTATCAATTGCAAAGACTCGGGTATCGGCGCCATTCCCCTGAAATGGCTCGCCGTCACCACGCAGAGGTACTGCCCGAAACGCACTAATGACTTCCTTAAAGCCAGGAGTCAAACCATTTGCTAAATTATTACTGGTAACCGCCAACTGCTCGGTTGAGGCTTTTGCCCCAGTCATCGAGACGTATGCGAAGCGGTTAATCATGGCCTAGTTCCTGATTCCCTAATTGGTTTATTGGCCAATCCGTAAGGTGTCATCAACCAGCGTTGCTACTTGCACTTTGGTTGCCTGTGATGCGGCTGAGTAAGCGCGTTGCAAAACCATGAGTTTGACCAATTGCTGAGTTAAATCAACGTTAGACTCCTCAACGGCCTGTGCTCGAATCGCACCCATTTGAGAGCCGTTTGGAGTGTCTTCTAGTGGGTCCCCCGATGATGCCGAAGCCTGGAATCCATTACCACCAACTGGAATCAACCCCTCAAAATTATTGAATGTGGCTAGAATTAATTGACCTTTAGTAATCGAGACGCCGTTATCGTAAAGAGCGACTAATTTTCCATAAGAATCAAATGAGTACGACTGTAATTGTGCCGTTGGTGATCCATCTTGGGTGTTAACATAAGTCTGTGCTGCAGATGAATATCCAGTTGTATCCGTACTCAAAAGATCAAAGTTAACAGCGCCACCATTCGTTGTTTGACCCCAATCATTTCCCTCGTTACCTGTTCCGCCGGCATTGATACTCACCTTTGTGATGAATTGGGGTGTTCCATAAGCATCTCTTGCTAATGAGTCTAAATTTTTACCCGCTAGAAATGCCATGGTCCCAAGAGAAGTTTGCTCATCATTTTCTTCTCCATTTAATGTGATAGATGTCAAACCAGATCCGGCCGTATCCGATCCGACTGGGACTGAATCTAGGGTTGCAAAGACCGCATATCGATCCACCTCAACTACATATGAGGTATCTGTTGCGCCACTAAAACTTGACTGACGTAAAACCATTATTGTTCCATCGCTTAAACTAACTCTTGATGTTGCTCCCAATTTACCCTCACCAGTTCCAGCTGTACTTTGGGTTGCTAATGTAACAATTACATCTTGGGTATCGTCATCACCAAATGAACCAACTAATGTCTCGGAAGCATCGTAATTTGAACCAGTTTCAGTTATGCTAATTGCCGAAACAATTCCACCCGACACTGTTACGGTTGCTCTTGCGCCATTTTCTCCAGAGGTCATACCAGTTAGGGCAACATTTTTATAGATGCCATCTATATAAGTAGTGGTTGCGGCAGTTGTCTCTACTGAAGCGGTACCAGTTCCAGTATTTGATAAATTAGTCGGATTCCCAGATGAAGTACTTACAAATGTAGTGACTGCTCCAGATACACCCGAAGCTTTCCAGTCTGTCAAAGTTCCAGTAAAAGTTCCCAGACCAGCTGCAACCGTTTGCGTCTTCCACGCTGAAGCAACCTCAGCCGCAGTCATACCATCTGCAGCAGCAGTTAATGTTCTCCCTCCCAATATAATTGTTTGACCACTTGTCAATGCCGAAAAAGTAACAGCGGCGGTTTCATTATTTCCAGTAGTTAAACCAGAGATTGTTTTAACGCCATCCGCTTCCTCGAGCCCGCCACTCACATAATTTACTGACACGTTCTCTAAGGTTTGAGTTGATCCGGTAACACTTGATGGAACGGCCGTGGTTGCAATTTGATTCGTTTGCTCACCATTCAATGTTGTCCCCAATGATTGAGTAACACCAAACGTTAGAGTAGTACCTGTATTTCCAGAATCGGTCAAAACTAAATCTGCTGAATTTACTTTCTTATAATAGACAGAAAGAATGTGTGATTGCCCTTCGGCGTCGTAAACCGTTTGAGCTACAGACTGACTGTAGCTTGCTGGATCTAGACGATCAAATGCTCGCCCCCCTAATGATGGTTTACGATTATCTACATTAATGCTTATTGTGGATTCTTGAGTTGGCACCTGCGGCAGTGGATCAGTATCAAGTCGAAGAGTAGATTTTGTATTGGTAATAACGTTTCCCTGCGAATCTGCGCCATATCCAACCAAAAATAATCCGTTCTCATTCACAATGCGATTCTGCGCATCAACTGCAAACTGGCCATTGCGGGTGTACTGAAATTTCTGTGGGTTCTCTGTTGGGGTTGTTCCGTCTACTTGTTTTGCCAGGATGAACATTCCAGGACCGGCAATTGCGAGATCCAACGGATTTTGTGTTCCTGAAATCGTTCCATAGGTATTGGCGCGACGAATGATCATTCGTGAGGTTCCCATACCGGCGCGGTCACGGCTTTGCGGGTTTTGGGCTTTGAAGAACTGGTCAGCAAACACATACTCGGCGGATTTGTAACCGACCGTTTGTCCGTTTGCGATGTTATTACTGGTAACGTCAATCGCCTCGGAGAATGCATTTAAGGCTGATAGACCGATTCCGTACTGTGCCATAGTGCTACCCTTCTTTCTTCAAAAATATTTAGTTAACCCACTGCGTAACTTCTGAGGCTTTAATGCTGCGACCATCCGCGAGCTTTAATAAAGCATGACCTGAACTGCCATCCTTCAAAATCGAGACCACGGGTGATCCAACATAAGCAGTCGGCGTCTCATTGGCACCAGTGCTGTTTTTGCCAGTAATCTCAACCCGATAAATTCCGTTTGGCATGGTTGCGCCGCTGGCATCAACACCATCAAATGCAAAATTGGTCATGCCGCTACTAAGATTGCCAAGATCAGCTGTGCCCACCATATTGCCGCTCGCATCCTTAATGGTGGCAACCACTCCTTGTAGGGGGTTAGCCAGATTGGCTCCTAGTATTACTTCGCCACCCATGAAATTAATCGTGTTACCAGCAACCATTGGGCTGTGGCCAATTAGGGTTGCTTGATTTAAGAAGTTCGCGCTTTGCATCTGCGCCAACATCGACTGCATCGAAGTGTTCATCGTGCCCATGCTGCTGACCATATTGAGTTGGGACATTTGCGCGGT
>VGIH01000023.1 GCA_016867965.1 Betaproteobacteria bacterium
TGGCTGCTATTACTCCTTCAACTAATCCAGGCGCAACCCCAATCAATAAAATACTAAACGCCTTAAAGTGCCGTAATGCCGTCATTGTGGCTCCATCCCCCAAAGGACAAAGCACTTGCGCGCGTTTAATTGAATTTGTTCATCATCAGCTTGACCGAGTAGGAGCCCCACGTCATTTGGTTCAATGCTTACCTGCGCCAGTAACAAAAGAGGCTACTCAAGAGCTGATGCGAATGGCTGATCTTGTTGTGGCAACAGGATCTCAGGCGAATATTCGAGCTGCATATTCTTCTGGTACGCCAGCATTTGGAGTGGGTGCCGGCAATGTAGCTGTCATCATTGATGAGTTTGCTGACCTGCAATCGGCTGCACAAAAAATTACCGTTTCAAAAACTTTTGATAATGCAACAAGTTGTTCAAGTGAAAACGGTGTAGTACTAATTGCTTCGATATATCAAGATGCGATTGCTGCCCTAGAGAATTCGGGAGGGGTTTTGCTTGATGCGGAGGATAAAAAACGCCTTGAAGGATTTATGTTTGCCAATGGCAAGCTTACATCAGCTTTTACCGCTCAGTCGGCCCCATATATTGCAGAGAAAGCGCAACTCAAACACCCGAATGCAAAATATGCACGCTTCTTTATGGTTGTTGAAACTGGTTTTGGTCCATCGGCACCATTCTCTGGTGAGAAATTAAGTCCTGTGTTAACCGTTTGGAAAGCAACTGACTTTAATGATGCAAAACAAATTGTGCAAGGCATTTATTCGTTTCAAGGGGCAGGGCACTCAGTCGGTTTACATACGGCAAGCTCTGGCAATATGATGGATGAGCGTGCCAGCCAATTGTCCCAAGAATTGCCGGTATCGCGAGTAATCGTCAATCAAGCCCATGCGATCGCAACTGGAGGCAGCTTTGATAACGGCCTGCCGTTCTCCTTATCAATGGGGTGTGGTACATGGGGTAGAAATAATTTTTCAGAGAACATGAGTTACAAGCATTACTTAAATATTTCTAGGGTAGTGCGCGTTATTCCTGAAGAAGTTCCAACGGTAGACGATTTGCTTCAAGAATACTTTCAGCGCTTTCCTCACTAGGTAGAGCCTGTCAATTGCATCAAAACGCTGGTCATCTCCAATCGGTATTGCAGTACTGGGCGCAAGAGCTAGCCAATCAGGTTTTGTTGTATGCACCTGAGCCAAATTTAACGATTACCTACCAAGCGCTTTTAATTGAAGCAGAGCATCTTCATGCATGGTTAGATGCCCAAGGAATTAGCCCCTATGGCCATATAGGGCTCTTTATGCACAATGGTCGACAAACAACTACGCTTTTTCTGGCCACCATGGTTGGCGGTCGAGTGATTACCCCATTTAATTTATTAGCCCCTCCAGAGCAACTCGCATATGCATTAGATCACAGCGATATTGAGATTTTGTTCTATGCACCAAAAAATCGTGATGCTTTACAGGCAGCGCTGCCGAATGTAAAGCGTCGTTTTTTGATGATTGAACTTGATCCTGATGCGGCAGTTGGTCCTTATATGGACTCCCAGGCTAAAACTTTACCGCCAGTAAAACCAGAGCAGGGTGCCTTACTGATGTATACCTCAGGAACCACTGGTACCCCAAAGGGAGTTCTCTTAAATCATGCGAATCTGATGCATGCTGGCAAGTCGGTTGGTGCATGGCATTCACTCAGTCAGCGCGATATTGTTCTTAGCTCACTTCCTATTTATCACATTAATGGTCAATGCATTTCCACCATCACGCCGTTTTATACCGGTGGTGGAATTGTTGCGCCTCATCATTTTTCGGTAAGTGCTTGGTGGAATCTAGCTGTGCGTTACCAAGCAACATGGATCAATATGGTTCCAACCATCATCGCTTATCTTATCAACGCGGCCAAGTCATCGGGGATTAGGCCCTCAACCGCAGATCTTAAATCCATACGTTTTGGACGCTCTGCCTCAGCGCCATTACCTCCTGAGCAACATAAAGAGTTTGAGGCGTTGTTTGGAATAACCGTGATTGAGGCGATGGGGATGACAGAATCATCATCAATGGTCTTTTGCAATCCCCATGACGAGCGAAAACGTTATGGTAGTCCTGGTCTTCCTTGTGGAGTCGAAGCAAAAGTAATTGATAGTTCTGGAAATGAAATTAGTAATCAATTGATTGGAGAAATCTGCCTTCGTGGTGCAAACGTGATGCACACCTATTACAAGAATGATGTTGAAACTCAAAAGGCATTTGATGCAGATGGCTGGCTTAAAACCGGAGATCTCGGGATGCGCGATGATGATGGGTTTTATTTCATTACGGGACGATTAAAGGAACTCATTATTAAAGGCGGTGAGAATATTGCCCCGCGCGAAATTGACGAGGGACTCTTAAAACATCCCGCCGTTCTTGACGCTGCAGCGGTTGGCATTCCGGATGATAACTATGGCCAAGAAATTATGGCCTGCATCATTCTCAAAGAAGGGGCATCGTGCTCTGAAGAAGAGCTTCGGGGATTTTGTCATCAAAACTTGGGAAAGTTTAGAACTCCCAAAATCATGAAATTTGTGGAAGAGCTGCCGCGCGGTGCTTCTGGCAAGGTCCAACGTCTAAAACTATTAGAGCTTTTGACGGTTTAGACTCGGTTATTCTGATCTTGCAAGATTAAATCAGCCGCTCTCTCGCCCATCATGACGGCAGGCCAATTCGTATTTCCGGAGGGAAGGGTGGGCATTGCCGAACAATCAACCACACGCAATCCTCCTACTCCCCGAACCCGTAATTCACAATCAAGCACAGCATCCTTTTGGTGAGATGGTCCCATTTGACATGTTCCTGTTGGATGAAATATGGTTGCCCCATTATTTCGACAAAATTCAAGCAGATCTTCATCAGATTCTGCTCGTTCTGGCTTGATCTCTCGACGGATTAGGCCTTGCAAGGGATTTGTTTGAGCTATTTTTCTTGCAAACTTGATCGCCGCTATGCTGGTAGCGCGATCGTGTTCTGAAGTTAAATAATTTGCAACCATTTTGGGGGGTATTAATGGATCTGGGGAAACAATCTCGACATAGCCTCTTGACTCAGGTCGTAACTGGCATACGGACATTGTGAATCCTGGAAAGGGATGCACTTTACCCCCCGCCATATCTGCAGATAGGGTTGCCAAATGAAATTGAATGTCGGGTGTTTTTGATTGTGGCATGACTTTTGTGAATAAACCACCTTGATTAATTCCGATTGAAAGTGGCCCAGACCGAAACAGTAGCCAATCTAAACCAATCTTGATTCGACCTATGAGAGATGACAATTCAATGTTGGTTGAGATGTCTTGATTCAATTCATAAATTAATCGGTATTGCAAATGGTCTTGTAAATTTTTACCAACTCCAGGCAAGTTATGAACTATTGGAATGCCAAATTTCTGTAACAAACTGGCTGGGCCAATACCAGAAAGCTGAAGTAATTGCGGGCTTTGTAGTGCGCCTGCACTAAGAATAATTTCTTTCTGGGAAGTAATTTGATGCTTATTACCCCGTTGAATATACTCGATACCGACTGCTTGCCGATCCTTAAAAAGAATCTTGCTCACTTGAGCGTTCGTAATAATGCTTAGATTTTGACGAGACTTAATGGGCTTTAAGTACGCTTTGGCAGCGCTACACCTTAAGCCATTGTGCGTACTTAATTGGTAGTACCCAACCCCCTCTTGTTGCAAGTTATTGAAATCGTCGGTGGTGGGAACCCCTAACTGATTAGCGCTTTTGATAAACGCTTCGACTAGTGGGTGGGTCTTTTTAATGGATGATGCGCGCAAAGGACCGATTTGAGAGTGAAGCGGCTCTCCGAGACGGTCATTTCCTTCAGCTTTTTTAAAGTAGGGCAGTACCTCATCCCATGACCATCCATCATTCCCTAAATCATGCCAATGGTCATAATCTTCTTTCTGACCACGGATAAAAATTAAGCCATTGATTGAACTGGACCCTCCCAAACACTTGCCACGAGGCCAATAAATCGGTCGATTATTCATTTCGGGGTTTGGTTCGGTATAGAACTTCCAATTTACGGATGAGTCCCACATGGTTTTTCCATAACCGATCGGTAAGTGGATCCATGGCGAGTAATCGGGTGGTCCAGCCTCAATGAGGCAAACGGAATACTTGGGATTTGCTGAAAGCCGATTTGCTAAAACACAGCCGGCAGACCCAGCACCAATGATGATGTAGTCAAAGGAGCGAATCGACGACAAGGGGAGGGCTCAGTGCGTTAGACGAAGACCTAATAATTGACGTGCTTGGGCTCCGGTAGCAACGGGTCTGCCTCGATCGCGTGCCATCTTGGCAAGACGCCCAACGAGCTCTGCATTATCTTTAGCTAGTCGTGTCTCATCAAACCGAATGTTATCCTCCAAGCCAGTCCGCACATGGCCTCCAAGTTCAAGCGCCCATTCATTAACAACCAACTGATTTTTTCCAATTCCGGCCGCCGTCCAGGTTGCATTCGGCATCACATCTTTTAATTCCTTAATTAAAAATTCAAGAATCGTGCGACGCACCGGCATCGCGTTCGGTACACCCATTACAAACTGCACATGTGGAGGTGGCAACAGCAGCCCTTTCTTCACTAAATTAGCGGCGTTATAGAGCATTGCTAAATCAAAAATTTCGACCTCTGGTTTAATTTCGTACTTGAGCATTTCACTAGCAAGGCCTTCGACAAAGTCGGTTGGATTTTCATAAATACCCACTGGAAAATTAGTTGAGCCCGTTGCCAGTGAGGCCATATCCGGTCGATGAAAAAGCATTGATCCTCTAGCAGATTGATCGCGTCCGCGGCCACCCGTTGAGAACTGAATAATCATGTCGGGACAGTGTTTCTGGACACCTTCTTGGACTTGCGCAAACAAATCGGGATCCGAACTCGGCGTTTCATCGGGATTGCGAACATGAATGTGAACTAGAGAGGCGCCAGCTTCATACGCTTTATGGGTTTCCTCAATTTGTTCCGTTGGAGTCACTGGCAAGCCTGGACAATCCTTCTTGCGTGGCACTGCGCCAGTGATTGCAACAGTGATAATGACTGGTTGTTGATTCATACAAACTCCTATTTCAATTCAATATCTTCAACAATACTTTTTTCAATCTCAAGCGCCGCGCCACGAAGTAAAAGTACCGATTTTTCAGCAAGCGCAAGATTAAAACGCGGCGTTGGACCATGTGCTGCGAGCGCAGCAAACACCTTTTGCTTTTGATCACGGACCGGAACAGCGACACAGACTGATCCCTCAAGGTACTCACAATCATCTAATGCATAACCTTGTGAAATGATTCTATCGATTACCGGTAACAATGTTTTGTAATTAGTCATTGTTTTTGCTGTATAGCGGTCAAAAGGCTCGTGCCCTAGAATGCCACGAATTTGTTTTTCAGTGAGAAACGATAAAAACAATTTGCCGCTTGCTGTGCAATGTAGAGGTACTCGCATACCAGAATCGATATGCAAGCGAATCGGTGCTGTGGTTTCAATCCGATCTAAATACAACACCTCGTTGCCATCACGAATATTAAAGTTACAAGTTTCTCCTAGGGTGGTAACCAAGCGTTTGATAATGGCAATTCGTTCTGACCGCACCGAATCGCTAGCTAAAAGTCCTATGCCCATTTGGCGAAATTTGGTGCTTGCTTGAAAACGACGTCCGTGTAAATCGCGCTCAACGAGGCCCTGTGCCAGCAATATATTCAATAGACGAAAAACCGTGGGTTTTGCAAATCCTAAGCGGGAGGAAATCGCCTCCAGAGTTAAAGGAAACTCAGAATTAGCTACTGTTTCTAGGATAAGCAAAACCTTCTCGGCCATGCTCGATTTGCTAGTTTCGAGTCGCGTAACCGTCGCCAAGCGTTTTGGGGCATCGTTTTTTGTATTTAATGCGATGAAACTGCTCATTTCGATATTAAGTTCCAAAATGACAGGAAAAGAATTAGGTATAAACCCTTAAATTATTTCATCAGACGATACTTTATATTCCATCTAAGAGAATACATTAATTCGATCCCCGTGGCGACTTCATCAAAAAAACAGTCGGACAAGACCAAATCAGCCCGTAAGAAGGTTCTGGCGACAAAGCCGAAGCGCATAGTCACCCAACTTGCGACGTCGCTCACCATGCAGCAAGTTAAAGAAGCAATTGCCTTACTGAGGGATGCTGGAACGTTCACGACGTTTTCGTATCGCACTCCAGAGTTTGAAATTGAAATTGAACTACAAAAAAAGATTGGGTCTCAACCGGTTGCAGAAGCGGTTTTGCAACCGGCCTCAACCCCCAGTGCTGCAGTACCTAAGGTGGCTGAAATCCGCCAAGCTCAATCAGAAACACATCGAACTGGGTTTTTCGAGATTAAAAGCCCGATGGTGGGAACTTTTTATCGACGACCCAACCCAACCGCAAAGCCTTATGTTGAGGTGGGTAGCATGGTTGAACCAAATACGCCAGTATGCATTGTTGAGGTGATGAAGTTATTAACTACCATTCCAGCTGGAGTGCGTGGACACATTACAGAAATTTGCGTTCCTGATGCCGCCAGTATTGAAACTGGTCAGGTACTAATGCGGATTGACCCATCATAACTATGCAAAAAGCCACAAAACCACGGGTCAAAAAACAGCCATTTCAAATGATTGACGTCACATTACGTGATGCCCATCAGTGTTTATGGTCAACCCGGATGACGACTGCACAGATGTATCCAATTCTTCGACAAATCGATACCTCTGGTTATCAATACATCAATATATTAGGCGGCGCGGTATTTGATGTGATGGTCCGATTTTTACGTGAAGATCCATGGAAACGAATGACTTTTCTTAGCCAACAGTTAAGCACGCCCACTGATGCCTTGACTCGAGGACAGAGTATTTATACCTTTGAATTGTTTGCGGATGACGTGGTTGACCTAAACATCCAGTTACTGGCTCAATCGGGGATTAAGGTATTAACGGTCTACGATGCCTTGAACGACAATCGCAACATTATTTCATCCGTTCATTCTGGTAAAAAAAATGGCTTACTCATTAATGCAATGCTGACCTATGCCTTAAGCCCGGTTCATGATGATGCGTATTTTGTCGAGCGCACAAAAGAGTTAGTTGATTTAGAGGTGGACTTCATTTCAGTGAAAGACCCAACTGGGTTATTAACCCCAGAGCGAGCCAAAACGCTGTTTCCTGCTCTTGTCCACGCAGCACAGGGAATACCCCTGAAGTTACATTCGCATTGTCAGTCAGGGTTAGCCCCTTTGGTGTACGAGGAGGCTATAAAAGCGGGATTTGATTACGGGTATGTAGCCACCGATTGCTTGGCAAATGGTGCTTCCTTGCCCTCTGTGGTTGAGATACTGGAGTTGGCACAACGCCATGGTCGAGATCCAGCAATGAATATTCATGCGCTGCAAGCGGTTGATGAATATTTTGACTGGGTCTGTACTCGTGATGGTCTGCCCCGCGGCGTGAAACAGACTGTAGATCCCGCATTGTATGAACATCAAATTCCGGGCGGAATGATTTCAAATCTCCGCGCACAGCTGATTACTCTGGGTATCCCGCATCGAGAAAAAGAGATATTGGAAGAGACAGCGCAGGTGCGCAAGGACCTTGGCTATCCAATTTTAGTGAGTCCATTTGCACAATATATTGTGACTCAAGCGGTTTTAAACGTGATGCAAGGTGAGCGCTACAAAACGATTCCAGACGAAGTAAAACTTTATCTAAAAGGGCACTATGGAAGACTGGCCGGAACACCAAGTCCTGAAGTGATGGCGCGAGCCAATGTGGATTATGACCCTAGTGAGCGCCCGGGTAATCGCATAGCACCCGCTATTCCAGCATTAAAGAAACGCTGGGGGAAGGGGTGTTCGCCAGAGCAGCTCTGTTTGCATGCTTTTTATCCACCAAATCTTGCGCTGGGTTTAAAGGATGGGGCGACAGAGGCATTACGGCAGGGGGCTGAACTTCACCCGTTTAGGGAATTATTCACCTATCTGAGACGGCAAACCAACTTTTCCCGAGTTCGAACTCGGTTTGGAAATGTCGAATTGACCATTTCACAATAATTAGTAAATAGCAATAGGGGACACCATGGAGATACAAGCAGTGCAAATATGCTAGATTGAGCGAATAAATTTCACGGTATGTTTTGATGTAGAAGCACTTGAATCAATAACTAGGAGACAAAAATGAGTCAATTAAATGTGAAGCGAAGAATTTTTAATACACTTGCTGTTGCAATGATGGCAGGGGCGGCGTTACCTACGTGGGCTCAAGGTACACAGTTCAATGACTATGGATGGCCAACTTCGGCTAATGAAAAAATATCGGCTAAATCAGTTGCCTGGTTGAAAGAAAAGGGCTGGTGGCCAATTCAAGTTGCTTTTCAGCCGCCTTGGTCTGGTCAAAATACCGTTAACTTGGCCAAACGGGGCGTGGATGCCAAGTTTCAAGCATTCCCATCTGGTCCAGCAATTAATGAAGTGATCATTTCAGGCCGTTTTCAGTTCGGGAATGGCGGTAACTTTCCATTCACAACACTATTTGACAAAAACGTCCCCGTTAAATCAATTGCCATTATTAATGTCAACTTAATGCATGCAATCCTAGTACCATTAGATTCGCCCATTAAGTCGATTGATGACTTTAAAAACCGTAAAGAGCCAGCCACCATTGGTATTGTTACCGGATCCTCTGCAGAGTTCTACATTCAAGCGGCTGCCAAAGTGCATGGCATTGTGGTTGGTAAAGACATCATTCTAAAGAACATGCCTCCTGGCGAACAAATGGCTATGCCTAAGGGTATTGATGCTGTAGTTCCATGGGATCCAACCCCATCCATCATGGTGAATGAGCGCAAGAACGCACGCATCATTAACGATAGCTTCCCCTATAACATTTATGGCTCATCGTTCTATGTCCGCCAAGAAGTGATTGATAACGCACCAGACGTTGTCCAAGCCTTTACGGATGCAATCGTGGAGGCAACATTATGGATTCGTAAGAATCCAGACGAGGCTGTCAAAGCAATGCAAGAGGATCCAAATCTGAAGAACTTCTCTCCTCTAATTTTGCGTCAGCAAATTGACTCATATAACAACCTCTATAAGCCAACTTACCTCCATCCACTTCCACAGTTCTGGGGTAGGGCGAATGAGACCACCTATGAATGGTTATTTGAGAACAAGAGAATTCAAACAAAAGCAACGGCTGCTACCTACGCTGCCGCTGTCGATTCGCGCTTTATGGATCGTACCTTCGCAAAAGTAGGTTGGGCTATACCGAAGTTACCTCCATTTTTACCAGCAACGTTTAATGCGCCATTAGACAAGTTACCTTACCCAACTTATTCAACTCCGTTGAATACAACCAAGCCTCAGGCCTTTCCTGAAAGAGGTGATTTAACCAAAGATTGGTCCTTTGATGGTAAGGTATTCAAGAAACAATGACGAGTCTCTCATGGGTATTAAATCTTCGCCGATTAATTCTGCTAGCGGTACTGCTGTGTTGTTGGGAGTTCGCTAGCCGTTTTATTCTCGACAAAACCCAAGCAACGCTACTACCCCCGCCTACGGGGGTTTTAGCTGGGGCTGTTGAACTCGCCATGTCAGGCGAGCTCTGGAAACACATCCGCGATAGTTTGAGACGCGAATTTATTGCGTTTTGCTATGCGAGTGTAGCAATCCCACTTGGGGTGATGATGGGTTGTTTTAAATGGATCAATGAGCAAGTGGATCCAATTATTGAGATCCTCCGGCCCATACCTCCAATTGCTTGGATTCCTCTTAGTATTTTGTGGTTCGGAGTTGGCAATACACAAAATCAGTTCATCATTTTTCTTGGAATCTTTTTCCCAATTCTGCTCAATACAATTGATGCTGTAAAAAATGTTGAGCCTAATTTAATTCGAGCAGCTCGCTGCCTAGGGGCGAATCATTGGAGTGTGATCACTCGTGTTATCTTGCGTGCCGCATTACCTCAAGTAGTGACCGGTATTCGAATTGGTTTGGGCGTTGGTTGGATGGCACTGGTTGCCGCTGAACTGGTGGGTGCTAATTCAGGATTGGGCTTTCTAATTAATGATGCCCGAACAGTTCTACGAACGGATTTTATTTTGGACGGCATGATTGCTATTGGGCTGATTGGTTTAATTATTGATCGAATCATTCGCATTGCTGCTCGAAAACTGATGCCGTGGTCACGTGCTCTAAATAGTTAATTTGCTCGAGAGAAAGCGATTTTTTAAATGTCAGCATTAAGCGTAAAAAATGTTAGTAAGATATTTCCGGCACTCAATAATAAGAATCAATCCGTCCAGGCGTTGCAGGATGTTTCCCTAGAGGTTAATGAGAATGAATTT
Source organism: Betaproteobacteria bacterium (assembly GCA_016867965.1). Classification (GTDB taxonomy): domain Bacteria; phylum Pseudomonadota; class Gammaproteobacteria; order Burkholderiales; family Burkholderiaceae; genus Polynucleobacter. The sequence goes on from VGIH01000023.1 coordinate 10,402, forward strand.
GTATCAATCTTGGGTCATAGTGGCTGCGGCAAGACGACGTTATTAAATCTAATTGCTGGATTCGAATCTCCTACCTCTGGATCAATTTTCTGCGCCGAGAAAGCAGTTAAAGATCCAGGCGCTGACCGTTCAATGGTTTTTCAAGACTATGCACTGTTTCCTTGGTTAACAGTACGGGACAACATTGCGTTTGGACTGCATTTAAAGCGAATTAATTCAGCTTCGATTGAGCAGAGCGTGATGCACTTTGCTAACTTAGTTGGACTTAGCGCATTCGTTGATAGCTACCCTCATCAACTTTCTGGAGGGATGCGGCAGCGCGTCTCGATTGCACGTGCGCTGGCTGTTAACCCTACGGTTTTGCTGATGGACGAACCTTTTGCAGCGCTTGATGCACAAAATCGTTCTATGATGCAACAGGAAATGATTCGCATTCTGGCTGAAGAAAGTAAAACGGTTGTTCTGGTAACGCATAGCATTGAAGAGTCGATTAATTTATCGGATGTAATTGTTGTATTGACCCGTCGTCCTGGTCGTGTGAAGGCGGTAATTCGTGTCCCTGAGCCTCGAAAGATGATTGAAGATACACCAAGTTATCTTGAGATTCGTAAAAAAATACGCGCCCTGATTAACGATGAGCACGATATAAGCGACACTGTTTGATTGCAGTGGACTGGTTTTTAGTTGCTCTGTTAGCGGCCTGTGCATTCTTAGCAGGCTTATTTCGTCGTCTTTCTGGATTTGGTGGTTCCATGGTGATGGCGCCATTGCTAATAGGCTTTTTCCCTTTGGTTTATGTAATACCAATCGTAATGACCATTGATTTGCTCGCCGGGATTTGGCTAGTAAAAAATTGGAAAGTTGAAAAAGAGGATCGACCACGGATTTATCGCCTCTTAATTGCATCTACTATTACGCTGCCTTTTGGTATCTACATAGGAGAACGAATTGATCCGCAGCACCTAAAAATTATTGCAAGTATTGCGGTGTTTTGGTTTTCACTATTTTTGCTTTTACAGCCTCATGTTCGACTTACACTGGGGTCTACTAAAGATCATTTGGCTGGTGCTGGTGCTGGGTTTTTATTGGGCTCCTGCGGTTTTGGTGGCCCGATTATTGCAATATATTTGGGGGCAAGCACACTCGACTATCGACATGTACGTGCTATTTTGTCTCTTGTGGTTTCGGGCTTAGCGCTACTGGGAATCATATTTGCTGTTTTATTTAATGAAAGCCTTTCTTGGTTACCTTGGCTAACAGTTGGTCTTCCAGCGTTTATGTTAGGTTTTGTAGTTGCGAGCTATATTGATCGAATGGGATTGATGACAGAATTGAGATTACGTCGCTTCTCACTCTATTTCCTGCTAATCAATGCCTTGGTTAATGGGTTTATTAGCCTGCTTTTACTCAATGACCGAATAACTTTGCCCACATTGCTTAATTAATAAATGCTATTCAAAAATACCGATGATTATCAGTATGGGGAGGAGGGTTATTTTTTATCATCCTCAATAAAAATACCCTCCAAATTTCTAAGAAATAAAATAAATTAACTTATTAAGAATGACCAATAAACCATGAACACCTCACCCCCAGTTACTATTCAAACTCTTCAGGCATTTTCAGATGCATGGAATGCACATGACATTGATGCATTGATGTCCTTTATGGCTCCTAACTGTATATTTGAGACAGTTTCGGGTCCTGATGTTCATGGTAATCGCTTTGAAGGACATGCTGCAGTTCGAGAGGCATTTGCTGCTGCCTGGAAAAATTTTCCAGATGCACAATGGCTAAATGGTAAGCATTTTGTTGCCGGTGATCGCGGTGTATCCGAGTGGCTATTTGTTGGCACTAGTGTAGATGGCAAACGAGTTGAGGCAAAAGGTGTGGATGTATTTACATTTGCTAATGGTAAGATATTAGTAAAAAATGCTTTTCGTAAAATGCGTACATAGCGATGAATACAACCACCCTTGATTTAACCTCGCAGCCCTATAATCCACGTTATGATCCTCTCGTAGATCAACGGGTTGGTCATGCGATGGCCTATGCACCAACGTATTGGGTTGCAAGCGCTGGATCGCCTCCACCAAATGATGGGCCCATCACACGCGATATTGAGGCCGATGTTGTAATTATTGGTGGTGGTTTTACTGGACTGGCAACCGCTTTATTTTTAGCGCGTGAGCACGGGATTAAAGCTACTCTACTTGAAGCTAATCAATCCGCTTGGGGCTGTACAAGTCGCAATGGTGGACAGGGTCAAAATGCCAGTGGCCGTTTGAATCGATCCCAGTGGATAGAGCGTTGGGGTCTTGATGTCGCTAAGCGTCTTGATGCCGAGATTCGAAATGGTTTTGAAATGTTTAAGAGTCTTGTGGCAGAAATTGACTGTGACGCCCAGGATCACGGCCATTTATATGTCGCTCATCGTGACAAAAAAATGGCTTTTTTAAGTAACGAAGCAAAAGTGATGCGAGAGATTTTTGGCTACAAAACACGCATGCTAACTCAATCTCAGTTGCAAGAAGAGTTTTGTCATGATCAGGAAGCATGTGGAGCACTTTATGAGCCGGAGGGTGTTGGTGTTCATCCCTTAAAACTGGCATTTGGATATCAACGCTTGGCTCGCTCGTTAGGCGCGAAAATTCATCCCGGAAGTCCAGTGATTCGTTGGTCGTGGCACGATGGGAAGCATTGTCTGGAAACTCCTGGCGGTAAAGTCTACGCAAAAGTTGTTGGCTTGGCCACAGGTGCATACGGTGGTCAATTACTAACACCTCATTTGCGTAATCGGGTTATGCCTATTTTGTCGAACTCAATGGTAACCCGCGTACTTACCGAATCAGAGCTTGCAGAGGTAGCAGTAAAAAAACCTGCTTTTATTACAGATACCCGCACATTGCGTTTTTATTACCGTCTTTTGCCTGATCGAAGAATGCAAATCGGTAGTCGTAGCGCCGTTCATGGTGCCGATGCAACCGCACCTAAACATTTGCAATTACTGCGCGACGGTCTTGCGCGAAAGTTCCCTAGCTTGAAAAATATCCCTGTGGATTACTCTTGGTGGGGTTGGGTCGATATGTCCCATGACATGATGCCGCGTATTGTCCAGCCCGACCCTAAGCAATCCGTTTTTTATGCTTTGGGTTATGGTGGTAATGGCGTGTCCTTTTCAGCCCATGCTGGAAGGCGCCTTGCTCAACGAATGGCCGGTAAGTCCGATTCTGCATTTGATTTACCCGTCTATAACTCACCATTACCAGGACATTTGTTTGCACCGTTTCGTCGCTTAGGGCAATCTTTACTCTATCGCTGGTATTACTTAAGGGATGAAATTTTATAACTTAGTAATAATTTGTTTTAAATCAATAAGTTATAAAAATAACATGTAATCAATATAAGGCTCATTTGATGAGCTTCACCTAGACCACAATGGCATTTATCCAATAAGGAGAATGTCATGAAAAAACTATCAGAATGGATTGTTTGGTTGGTATTTGCAGAGCGGCCAGAAGAGTGGGGTCGTAAAGAATGGGTTTGTAATAGATTTGACTAAGGGCTGCATTTAATCAGTCGATTAAGCATAAATCCTCTAGGGACTTGAAAAACGTCATCTTTTTATAGCAAACTTAGACTATATTAAGAATCAGGCGTGCCATGGCGCTACATACCATGGCAGAGAGGAGGAGTGGTGCTTAGCATTTTGAAACTAGATGCGGGCGGTATCCCTCAGTGCTGGATTGATGCTGAGGATGCAACCCGACATTATGCGGATGACAGCGTTTCATGGACGCTGGGCGAGCCCATCGCCATCATGCGCGGAGGCATTTCACGCCTGACTGGCCGTCAATCGATCATTGAGCTGCACTCCATCATTGCCGTTAAAGGCTCCGCAAAAATTAATTTGTTTGATGTGGTTCCAGCCATTACAAAGCGCAAGCTCTTCCGTCGCGACAGAGGACTATGTGCCTATTGCGGTTGTCGAATCTCAGAGCATGATGCTGAAGCAGAGCACATTGTTCCTAACAGTAAAGGCGGTAGCTATACCTGGATGAATCTGGTTGTTTCGTGTCGTCCCTGTAATCAGCGTAAAGGCAATCGCACTCCTGAGAAAGCAGGCATGAGTCTTCTCTACGCCCCATATACGCCTAGTTTGTACGAAGATATGATTTTAAAGGGCAGAAATATTTTGGCAGATCAGATGGATTTTCTGGCCGCTAATTTGCCCAAGGATAGTCGCATCTTGCAAGACCCATTTTGGGTCTAATTGATTGCTAGTAGCAATCGTTCGCTGAGTCGTTCCATGAATGGTTTGCGCTTACTCAAACCACGCACGATTGTTCTGCTTGCGATATTAATTTCGGTACTCATCCATCTATATATATTTGTTGGATTTCCAAGTTTCTTATTCTCGAAGGCCGCACCACTTGAGGATGTGACCGTCGCTGAGCTGCGTGTCGAGCCTGTTAAAAAAGTTCAGTTAAGCAAACCGGCTACACCTGAACCAAGCGTTCGGGATCAAAGTTCAAATGCAGTAGGCGATGGTGAAGTCATTGAGCCCGGTGGAAGCAATGGCACAGGGCAAGTGGAGCAAGAGGGTCAAGCTTTTCTGGTTCCTGATCCTGGTATTTATTATTACGATGCCTATCTCGATGGCCAATACTTGCAAACTGCTTCAATCGAATGGCAATTTGATCTCAAGCTTGGCTATCGATTATTTATCAATATTCCCTATGCATTTGTTGGACCATTTATATTTGAGTCCCGAGGAAAAATTGATGCCTATGGATTGGCTCCTGATTTTTATGTAGAGCACCTTGGAAGTCGGCCAGCTCGGTTTACCCGATTTGATCGCGATGCTAAAGGAGGAGGGAAGTTATTTTTCTCCCAAAAACCCGATCAATTAAAAGATATTCCACCGGGGACTCAGGATCGCTTTAGCCTCATGATGCAGTTGGCCTCTTTGCTTGCAGGGAATGATCAGATTGATGAAAAAGGAACGGTGCGAGAAATTCCGATTGCCAATCTCGATACGGTTGAGACTTGGAGGTTCCAAAGCCAAGGTGAAGAATTATCAGATGCAGTATCAACTTTGGGTCCCACGGTACTTAGGCATTACAAGCGTTTACCAGTAAAGGAAATGGATCACAAGCGCAGAAATGACATATGGCTGGTTAAAGATTTTGGCTGGATACCGGGCAGGGTGCGCCTTGAAAATGAAAAGGGGCGAACCTTTGAATTATTTCTAAAGCAAGTTGACCCAATCGCAGATTTGCCAAAGTAACCGCTTATTGGACCGTTTTCTTACGAATAATCTGGCCAATCATATTAAAGAGCACCGCTCCAGACATCGAGGCAGCAAAAATGCCGCTAAAGGCAACAACAATCGGTAGGATTTTCCAGTTTTCAGGCAATGGAAAGGTTCCGTATCCAACCGTGGTGTAAATCTCACCGGCAAAGTAAAAGGCGTTGGTATCAATCTCAAATATCTTTAGTGCAATTAGTGCGTAGGACCACACCACAATATCCACTAAATGGGTCATAAAAACTAGGCCAACAGCAATCATATAAAACGGGATCGACAACCAAAAAATGTTTCGGTTGTCCGCCCAATCAATGAGCATTTGGTAGATCTTGCCAATAATTAGAATTAATAACGCATGGGCGACCAACATACCAATTGCAGTCAGCAACACAATCGTTAGCTGATCAGGGAAACTTTCACCAACTTGCTGAGCTAAGGTAAAGAAGTTTGGAAGGTCAGACGTTGCCAGTGATTACTAGTTATGTTATTTGACATAATAATGATTATACGCAGATATGGTATTTAGCCCTTGGGCTGGGATTCAGCAGCGACAGGCTTTGGACCCCCTTCATATTTAGTTTTATAGAGCTTTTCCCAGCGCGAACGCAGGCCCCTAGATATCTCCTCTTGATTGAATAAATCTGACACATCAATCGCGCTAAAGCCTTGGTGATTACGGATTTGCAGATCGGCTCCACGATCAAGCAATACTCTTACTAATTGGATATTGCCAGAGCGTACAGCCATCATCAGTGGTGTTGTATCGCTTTCCGACAAGGCATTCACCTGAGCACCCTTATCCAACAAAAACTCGGCAATTTGCAGGTGACCATTGGTACAGGCGTAATGCAGCGGTGTCCAACCTGATTTATTAATCGTGGCCGCCCGCTTATCAACCAGTGTCTTGACTTCTGGTAGGAGCCCATAAAGTGAAGCCATCATGAGGACATTCTCACCTGAGAGGTTCGGCTGGTCGACATCCAAATTCTTTAAAGTGAGCAGGTAATCAAGGGTTGTGCGAGAGCTCTCTCGCACCGCATAAACCGAGATCGGATTGCCGCCTCGAACGAGTAAATTGGGGCTTACGCCGTCCTGTAGAAGCCTCTTCACTTGCGCAAGATCGTCAAATTGCACGGCGCGCGCCATTCGATCAGCCTGCTCTTGGGATTGAGCAATAGCAAAGCCTGAAATAAGGCTTAGGGCGGTAAGGGTAATGAAACTGCGACGTGGCATCATGAATCACTTCTATTTAATTGAAAACATTGAAAAAAATTATCTGTGGTTTGCTTGGCTATTCTCTCAACAGGTTCACCACGTAATTGCGCAATATAGCTTGCAACATGCGCTACCCAAGCTGGTTCATTGGTTTGGCCGCGGTGCGGCACAGGAGCTAAATATGGCGAATCGGTCTCAATTAGCAGTCGGTCTATGGGCAAGGCCTTACAGGTTGCCTGAAGATCCTTGGCGTTCTTGAAGGTCACAATTCCAGAAAAAGAGATATAAAACCCAAGCTCAATCGCCGCCTTAGCCACTTCATAAGACTCTGTAAAGCAATGCATCACGCCACCAATTGCATCAGCGCCCTCTTCTCGCATGATGCGCAATGTATCTTCCGAAGCCGAACGCGTATGAATGATCAAAGGCTTTTTGGCTAATAAGGCAGCACGAATATGGGTCCGAAAGCGTTCGCGTTGCCACTCCATTGAGTCATACGATCGATCCCCCATTCGGTAGTAATCGAGCCCAGTCTCACCAATTGCAATGACTTTATTGTCTTTGGCTTCCTCGACTAAAAAATCAAGCGTTGGCTCGGGGGTTTCCTCATAATCCGGATGAACTCCAACAGAGGCAAATAAATTTGGGTAGGTGTAGGCGAGTTTCTTCACCCTGGGAAAATCTGGAATGTCTACGGAAATGCAGAGCGCATGACTAACATTGGCGCGCATCATATTCCCCAAAACCTCGGGAAGACGATCTTGGTACTCTGGGAAATCGAGATGGCAATGCGAATCAATGAACATAACCGCTAATTTTAGTCCCCAAAGAGCTGTTGATATTGCAAGAGCATCGATTCCATTTGCACCCTTGTGGCCAATGGGTGATTCTCGTGACGACGTGCGAGAGTAAGGGCCGACCACAATCGCTGAGCTTTTGCCAATTGCAGTTGGGATGCCAGTTGCCCGATGAGTTGGGCATGCCGGCGGTAATAACGCACCTCCCCTAACTGGCGGGACAATTGCAAATCAAATAGCCAGCGTTGCATACACATCAATAAGGCGGAATACGGGGCTTTTTGAACCTTCTCCGCACACTCCAGGTAGGCAATTTGAGGTCCCTTGCTTAAAGCCTCTAACAGCACTCTGGTTGCATTAATGGCAAGACCAATGCCATCCTTATCATCGCCAAGATGCCTTGCCAGAATCTGATCTCTTGCACTAAGCGGTGAACCTGCATGTTCATCGATCGTGGCCTCCAATTCCTCGGTACGAACCGTATCGGTTAGCAATAATTTCAGTTCAGATTGCAACCAATCGAGCGCCAAATCCCGACTTGGTTTTGGCAAGGCAATGAGCTGGCAACGAGAGCGTATGGTTGGAAGAACTCGGTCAAGACGATCACTCACCAGAATAAAGATCGTATCCGGATTAGGCTCCTCCAGCGATTTCAACAAGGTGTTTGAGGCATCCTCTCTTAAACTTTCTAGGGGATAAATCAAAATGATCCGTTTACCGCCCCGGTGCGAACCTATATTGATGCCCCCAAGTGCGGCTCTCACCTCATCAATTTTGATGAAAGCGCTTTCTTTCTTACTATCCCCATCGTCTGGTGTCTCGGTGGTCACAGGGTCGATTTTTGGGCTTCCTTCCAGCTCAGCTTGAACCAAGCGTCCTTTTAAACTTTGTGGCAGTAATGCAATGGAGTCTGGATGATTTCCGGTATCAAACCAACGGCATGCCTCGCAGGAATTGCATGGCTTCTGCCCTGTTGAGAACAAATCTGCTTCGCACAGCAGTGCCTTAGAAAGCCAGCGGGCAAAATCAAATTTACCTATTCCTGGCTGGCCATGAAACAGAATGGCCTGGGGGGGTGCCTCTAAATTGAATGCCTTGCCAAGTGCACTGAACCATGGCAAAAGCTTGACTAATTCATGATGAATATTTTCTATCGCCATGGAATTTAGAAAAAAACTATCATGAAATAACTAATATAAATCAACCAATTGCATCAGTAATTCAACTGAATTTCTGACAAAGTTTTCCAAATGATTTCTGGCGATTGCCGTGCATCAATCACCATAAACCGGCCGGGATCGGCCTTAGCACGTCGCAAGTACTCGCCGCGTACGTTCTCAAAAAAATGGAGGTCCAAGCGTTCAAACTTATCGGGAGTTCTAACCTTGGAGCGGCGCTCCTGCGCAATTTCTCCGGGCAGATCAAATAAGAGCGTGAGGTCTGGCTGTATCAACCCAGCCCCCCCCCCCTGCACTAAGG
>VGIH01000024.1 GCA_016867965.1 Betaproteobacteria bacterium
CAACTGCATCACAGCAGGATGAATAATGTCGGTAAAGGGTTTGGGATACACGCCCATGCCAATTACGCAGAGCGATAGAACAATAAACATAAAAAACTCGCGGCCGTTGAGGTCTTCAAGCTTAGCAACCTCTGGATTGGTGATTGCGCCAAAGATGACGCGCTTGACCATCCATAAGGAATACGCAGCGCCGAGGATTAAGGCGGTTGCCGATAGCAGACCAATCATGAAGTCGTAATCAACAGCCGCCAAGATCACTATGAACTCACCGACAAAGCCAGAGGTCGCTGGTAAACCGCAATTGGCCATTGCCATTAACACCATAAATGCCGAGAATTTTGGCATGCGATGCACCACACCGCCGTAGTCGGCAATTTTGCGGGTATGCATGCGATCATACAGAACACCGATTGCCAAGAACATCGCACCCGATACAAATCCGTGCGAGATCATCTGAATAATGCCGCCCTCAATACCGAGTGGACTAAAAATAAAGAAGCCAAGAGTAACAAAACCCATATGCGCAATTGAGGAGTACGCCACTAACTTTTTCATATCCTGCTGAACCAGTGCCACCAAACCAACGTAGATCACCGCCACTAGCGATAAGAAAATAATGATTGGTCCTAAAAGGATGCTGGCATCCGGAGCAATCGGCAAGGAGAAGCGCAAGAATCCATAGGCGCCAAGCTTTAACATAATGGCTGCTAGCACCACCGAGCCACCGGTTGGCGCCTCAACGTGAACATCGGGCAACCAAGTATGCAGAGGCCACATCGGCACCTTCACGGCAAAGGCCATGAAGAAGGCAATAAAGATCAGAACCTGTTCCACAATATCCAACTTCGCCCGATGCCAGGTGAGTAAGTCAAAGGTATTGGTCAGGTTATAGAGATACAAAATGGCAACTAGCGCCAAGAGCGATCCCAACAAGGTGTAGAGGAAGAACTTAAATGCGGCATAGATGCGATTTTGTCCACCCCATACCCCGATGATGATGTACATCGGTATGAGAGTCGCCTCAAAGAAGATGTAAAACAGCAAACCATCAAGTGCTGAGAACACGCCAATCATGAGACCCGACAAAATCATGAATGCGGCATAGTATTGTGAGGCTTTCTCAGTAATGACCTCCCAAGCAGCAATGACCACAAAAATATTGATAAACGCGGTCAACACCACAAACCATACCGAGATACCATCAACACCAAGGTAATAGTTAATGTCGTAACGTGGAATCCAACTGTGCTTCTCCACAAACTGCATCCCGGCGTTGGCTTCATCAAAATTAGCGATCAAGGGCAAGGTGGCAATAAAGCCCAAAATGGCACCAACCAATGCCAAATACTTCACGCCAGTGAACGGACGCTCAGAGCCATAGATCAAAATCAGCAGGCCAAAAACAATCGGAATCCAAATCGCGTAAGAAAGAATCATGACCAGGTGTACTTAGTAAGCAATATAAATATGGGTATACAAAATCCAGGTCATTAAGCCAATTAGGCCGACGATCATAGCAAAGGCATAGTGATAGAGGTAGCCTGACTGCAAATGACGAACCACCCCAGAGAACTTACCAACCAAGTGGGCACTACCATTGACCATCAAGCCATCAATGACCCGTTGATCGCCTTGCTTCCATAAACCACCACCAAGGAGTAGCGCGCCTTTAGCAAAAATCCATTGGTTTAGATCATCAAGGTAGTACTTGTTATCTAAGAGTGTCTTAATTGGCGCAAAGATCTTGGCAATTCTCTCGGCCAAGGATGTAGCCCATAGATAACAAATAGCAGCAACGAGTACCCCAAGGGCTAACAAAATAAACACCGGGGTCGTAAAGCCATGCAAGGCCATAGCCACTGGCCCATGGAAGTGGGATGCCAAAGTCGCGATTGCAGGATGCTTAGTATCGTCCACAAAAATAGCATCCCCAAAGAAACTGCCAAAGAGCATCGGGTCAATGGTGTAGTAGCCAACAAGTACCGATGGAATTGCCAAGGCAATTAAAGGCAAGGTGATCACCCAGGGTGACTCGTGAGGCTTCTCGCCTGGTGCAAGACCATGATGATGCTCATCGTGCGCATCATGCGAGTGGTGATGGCCATGATCATGACCAAAGCGCTCTTTGCCATGGAAGACATAAAAATAGAGGCGAAATGAATACAATGCGGTCACAAAGACACTCGCCATCACCGCAAAGTATGCAAATCTCGATCCAGGAATCGTGCTTGCAGCTACCGCTTCAATAATCGAGTCCTTGGAATAGAAGCCCGAGAAAAATGGTGTGCCAATCAATGCTAAGGAACCAATCAATATCATCAGACATGTAATGGGCATGTATTTCCAGAGGCCGCCCATCTTGCGCATGTCTTGCTCGTGATGCATTCCAATAATTACACTGCCCGCACCCAAGAACAACAAAGCCTTAAAGAAAGCGTGGGTCATTAAATGAAAGATTGCGATCGGATAGGCAGAGACCCCAAGTGCAACAGTCATATAACCCAATTGCGAGAGGGTTGAATACGCTACCACGCGCTTGATATCGGTTTGTACGATTCCCAAAAATCCCATGAACAGCGCGGTGATTGAGCCCATGACCAAAATAAAGCTCAAGGCAACATCCGAGAGCTCAAACAATGGTGACATGCGGGTCACCATAAAAATACCTGCCGTGACCATGGTGGCCGCATGGATCAACGCAGATATTGGGGTTGGACCTTCCATCGAATCCGGCAACCAAACATGCAATGGGAACTGCGCTGACTTACCCATTGCCCCAATAAATAAACAGATACAAGCAGCGGTGATCAGATTCCAGTTTGTTCCTGGGACAGTCTGCGCTGCTAAGACAGTATTTTGAGCAAAAATATCGGCGTAGTTCATCGAGCCAGTGGCAGCAAGTAACAAGCCAATGCCCAAGATAAAACCGAAGTCACCCACCCGATTGACTAAAAAGGCCTTCATATTGGCAAAAATAGCAGTGGGACGATCGTAATAAAAGCCAATCAATAAATACGATACAACACCAACTGCTTCCCAACCAAAGAAGAGTTGCAGCATGTTGTTGCTCATCACCAGCATCAACATCGCAAAGGTAAAGAGAGAAATATACGCAAAGAAGCGGTTATAGCCTTCTTCACCTGCCATGTATCCAATGGTGTAGATATGGACCATCAACGAGACAAAGGTCACCACCACCATCATTACGGCAGTTAATGGATCAATCAGAAAGCCAATGTCAAAACTCAACTCCCCAATCTTCATCCAGGTATAGACACTGCCGTCAAAGTAATACCCGTTCATCACCTCATACAAAACCCAGCAAGACAGTATGAGGGAGATTGCAACCCCTAGAATCGTGATCGATTGCGATGCCACTTGGCCAATCCGATTACCAAAAAACTTGGTACCCAATAGACCAGCAAAGGCGGCACCCACCAAGGGAGCTAGTGGAATCGCACAGAGATGGGCAGTTGTTAAAGCAGTGGTCATATCAACTAGCCTTTGAGATGATCGAGATCTTCGGTATTAATCGTGTCAACCTTGCGAAATAGAACCACCAAGATTGCCAAACCAATTGCAGCCTCCGCTGCGGCCACCGTCAGAATGAAGAACACAAATACCTGACCGGCCATATCACCCAAGTAATGAGAAAACGCTACAAAGTTCATATTGACAGCGAGCAACATCAGTTCGATCGCCATCAAGAGAATGATCACGTTACGCCGATTCAGGAATATACCGACAACGCTAATTGCAAACAAAATAGCGCCGAGTACTAAATAATGAGCAAGTGTGATGGTCATGCTTGATCACCTGGGTTAGATCGGGACTTGAGATCTTGCTTAGCCTCACGCTCAGCATCCATCGAGACAATTCGCATCCGATCTTTAGCCTGAACTGCAACCTGCTCTGCAATATTTTGACCCTTAACATCCTTGCGTTTGCGCAAGGTAAGGGCAACGGCCGCGATGATGGCAACCAATAAGACAATACCGGCAACCTCAAAGGCGTAGATGTACTCAGTAAACATTAAGTAGCCCAGCGCTTGCGTATTATTTGCGGCCACCACATCTGGCAAGGTATTGACTGGTGCAGTAGTACCAATGAAGCCACGGATCAAGACAATGGAAAGCTGCAAAATAATCACCACCCCTATCAACATGGCGAGGGGAAGATACTTCTTGAAGTCACGTCGTAAATGCGCCAAATCAAGATCCAACATCATCACCACAAACAGGAACAGCACCATCACAGCACCGACATAGACCAGGATCAGAATCAAACTTAAGAACTCAGCCTTAAGGAGCATCCAAATTCCAGAGGCACTAAAGAAAGCCAAAACCAAGAACAGGGCTGCGTGCACAGGGTTAGGAACTATTATGACCCGCAACGCAGAAATCACTAAGAGCGCAGCGAAGGCAAAGAAAAAGAGGGAGAAAATGAAATCAGGATCGAGGGTCATAAATCAATTAACGGTATGGTGCATCTGCCTCTCGGTTGGCTGCAATTTGTTTTTCGTATTCATCACCGACTGCCAATAACATCTCTTTCGTAAAGTAGAGATCGCCGCGCTTATCGCCGAAGTACTCAAAAATATTAGTTTCAACAATCGCATCCACTGGGCAGGCTTCCTCGCAATAGCCACAGAAAATGCATTTGGTGAGGTCAATGTCATAGCGCGTTGTTCGACGAGTGCCATCTTCGCGTTGATCAGACTCAATCGAGATCGCAAGCGCTGGACAAACCGCTTCACATAATTTGCACGCAATGCAACGTTCTTCCCCATTTGGATAACGGCGTAGCGCATGTAAGCCCCGAAAACGGGGTGACAATGGGGTTTTCTCTTCCGGATACTGAATCGTAATCTTGCGTTTAAATAAATAGCGCCCTGTAATCGACATTCCTTTCAGAACGTCTTTGAGCATGAGGCTATTTAGAAACTGGGAGGCGCGCTTGAACATGGTGATTAGCTCCAAATGTTCCAGGGGGACAAAATCCAAGCCCCAACCAACAATACCCAAACCACGGTTAGAGGAATAAAGATCTTCCAACCCAAACGCATAATTTGGTCATAGCGGTAGCGAGGTAATGAAGCCCGCAACCAAATAAAGCATGAGAGGACAAAGAAGATCTTGGCAAATAGCCAGAAAAATCCTGGGATATCGCGCAAGATTGGTAAATCGAGGATTGGCAACCAACCGCCCAAGAACATGATCGAGGTTAAGGCGGCAATCAGAATCATATTGGCGTATTCGGCCAAGAAAAATAAGGCAAAGGCCATCCCAGAGTACTCGACCATATGGCCCGCAACAATCTCAGACTCCCCTTCGACAACGTCAAATGGGTGACGATTGGTCTCTGCAACCCCAGAGATGAAATAGATCACAAACATCGGCAACAAAGGCAGCCAGTTCCACGACAAGAAATTTAAGCCCATGTCGGCGAAGATGCCAACTTCTTGGGAGCGCACGATGTTACTTAGATTTAATGAGCCGGCGACCATCAATACGGTCACCAGGGCCAAACCCATCGCAATCTCATAAGAAATCATTTGAGCAGAAGCACGCATGGCACCTAAGAATGGGTACTTCGAGTTTGAGGCCCATCCTGCCAAGATCACGCCATACACACCCACCGAGGTAATAGCCATGACGTATAAAAGACCAGCATTTACATCCGCCAGTACCAAGTCTGCTTGAAATGGCACAACTGCCCATGCAGCTAACGCAGGGGTCAGCACCATCAATGGAGCAATAATGTAAAGCGTATGACTAGCTCGCGTTGGAGAGATGATCTCCTTCATGAGCAGCTTTAATGCATCAGCAATGGGTTGAAATAACCCAAGGGGACCAACCCGATTAGGGCCTAAACGAATGTGCATCCAGCCAATCAGCTTGCGCTCCCACAGCGTGAGGTAAGCAACAGCACCAAAGATCGGCAGAACGATGATTAAGATCTTCGCTAAGCTCCAAACCAAGGGCCAGAAGGAGCCAAACAGGTCTTCACCGTGACTGGTAATGAGATCGATCCAATTACCCATACAAACCTTAAGCGCTCACCGTTAATTTAGAAAGAGCCACTTCACCAAACATCGATGCTAGGTGACTACTTAACTCTGTGGCTGTTGCGATGCGAACCACACCATCTGCTAAGTCCGGTTGTAATAAAACGCTTGCCTCCACCGTATGGCCATTTTGAGTCAGTGCCACGCGATCGCCGGCCTGTAAACCCAGTTGAGTCCAAAGGGTCTCCCCCACCCCAACCATGGTTGCATCTTTTGCATCACGGGTGCGTTGCAATGCAGGCGCGCGGCGCACAATCGCATCACTTGAATAAATCGCTTGATCGGCAAGGCGCTCGAGCGAAGCAGCAATCTGAACCTGCTGTTGGACCTCGGGAGTGGCTGTAAAGCAATTATTGAGTTGGTTCTGCACCGGCTTCGCAAACGCATCGGCATAAACCTCCTCGGGCAGGTTATATAAAAAGCCTTCGAGGTTTAAAAGACTTCCAAGTGCTCGGAGTACCTTCCATGCTGGTCTTGCATCAGCCAGTGGACGGACTGAAGGCTGGATCGTTTGCACCTGCCCAGCCATGTTCACATAACTTCCAATGGTCTCGGTATAAGGTGTGATCGGCAAAATCACATCGGCTAACTCAAGTAAATCGGGGCTCGTATAGGCGCTCATCGCAATCACGGTATCCGCAGCTTGCAAAGCAGAGCGCGTGTGCTGTGGGTTGGGAAGATCATTAAGCGGCTCGACGTGCAACATTACGTAGGCACGCGCCTTACTTTGCAGCACGGTCTCGATGCTACCTTGATTTCCCTGTGTTGCACCAACCATCTGTGCAGCAACCGCATTGCCACCTTCGCACAAGAACCCAAAGGTGCATCCCGAATGCTTAGCAATAAACTCGGCGAGAACATGCAAATCGGAGGCATTGGGATGAGCTATCGCTAATGATCCCAAGAGGATGGCCTGCGGTTCCGGGCTCTCGAGTTTGGTATTGCTGAGTAACTGATCCGCAATCGCTTGCGCCTGTGGAGAAACGCTCTTCACAGAGAGGCCAGCTAGAGACTGAACAGATTTTGCTTGCGCAATGGCTTGGGCAATTTGCCCCAATTGATCTACCCATTCACTGGGCTTGGATTTGAGATGCGCGGCGATCGGCATGAGCCAATCGTTACCACCTGCATCGAGTCGATAAACCTTAAGGCCCTGCATGGTTGCCGTACGCATCCGAGCAGCAATCAGCGGCAGATCTTTGCGCAAATGACTGCCAATCACCAAAACACGTTTGAGTTCACCGAGCTTGGCAATTGGCATACCCAACCAAGGAAGTGCCGCGGCTCCACGGGTATCGGTTTGGCGCAAGCGCGCCTCAATTTGCTGACTTCCTAGACCACGCATCACTTTTTGCAAGAGGTAAAGCTCTTCTGCGCTCGCGATGGGATGGGCCAGCGCCGCTAATGCTTGGCTGCCGTGCTGCTTCTGAATATCACCTAAAGAGTGAACTACATAATCCAGAGCGGACTGCCAATCGGTCTCCAACCACTGCCCATTTTGTTTCACCATTGGCGTGGTTAAACGATCAGGGCTATTTAAACCTTCGTATGCAAAGCGGTCGCGGTCACTGATCCAGCACTCATTAATGGCCTCGTTCTCAAGTGCCACTACCCGCATCACGTGATTAGCCTTGGTTTGAACCGTGGTATTGGAACCCACGGCATCATGCGGGCTAATTGAGCGCTTGCGGACTAACTCCCAAGTGCGTGCGGCATACCGAAATGGCTTACTAGTCAAGGCGCCAACAGGACAGATATCAATCATGTTGCCCGAGAGCTCAGAGTCAACCGTTTGCCCTACAAAGGTCGTGATCTCTGAATGCTCACCGCGGTTAATCATGCCAAGCTCCATCACACCGGCAACCTCTTGCCCAAAGCGAACGCAGCGGGTGCAGTGAATGCAACGCGACATCTCTTCCATGGAAATGAGTGGTCCGACATTTTTATGAAAGACCACGCGTTTCTCTTCTTTGTAACGAGAGCTGGATTTGCCATAGCCAACGGCTAAATCTTGCAATTGGCATTCGCCACCTTGATCGCAGATCGGGCAATCCAAGGGATGATTAATTAACAAAAACTCCATCACGGATTTTTGAGCCTCAACTGCCTTGGCCGAATGGGTAAACACCTTCATACCGGCCATCACGGGGGTGGCGCATGCCGGCAATGGCTTAGGCGCCTTCTCCACTTCAACCAAACACATCCGGCAGTTCGCTGCGATGCTCAGTTTCTTGTGATAACAAAAATGAGGAACATAGGTCCCCAACTTATTGGTGGCATGCATCACCATCGAGCCTTGCGGCACCTCAACGGGCTTACCGTCGACATGGATCTCAATCATGTTCACCGTACTCATGATTAGGCGGTCTTGGCAAATGAAGAGACCATGCAATGCTTATGCTCAACGTGGTAAGCAAACTCATCCATATAGTGTTTGAGCATTCCTTGGACCGGCATCGCAGCGGCATCACCTAAAGCACAGATCGTCCGCCCCTGAATATTTCCGGCAACGTCTTTGAGGAGATCCAAATCCTCTGGACGACCCTGGCCATGTTCAATGCGGTTAACGATGCGCCAGAGCCAACCCGTGCCTTCGCGGCAAGGCGTACATTGACCACACGACTCTTCGTGATAGAAATACGAGAGGCGCAACAGAGAGCGCACCATGCAACGGGTCTCATCCATGACGATCACCGCTCCAGAGCCAAGCATAGAGCCAGCCTTGGAGATCGCGTCGTAATCCATTGTGATATCCATCATGATCTTGCCAGGCAAAACCGGAGCAGATGATCCTCCAGGAATAACGGCTTTGAGCTGCTTCCCATTGCGCATTCCACCGGCTAGCTTCAACATCTCTGCAAAGGGCGTGCCCAGTGGAACTTCATAATTGCCTGGGTAAGTGACGTCTCCCGATACGGAGAATATTTTGGTACCGCCGTTATTAGGTTTACCCAATTTAAGGTAGGCCTCAGCGCCAATCGCAAGAATAAACGGTACGGCCGCAAAGGTCTCGGTATTGTTGATAGTGGTTGGTTTGCCATATAAACCAAAGTTGGCTGGGAATGGCGGCTTAAAACGGGGCTGCCCTTTTTTGCCCTCAAGCGACTCCAAGAGCGCAGTCTCTTCACCACAAATATAGGCACCAAAACCAGGGGCAGCATGCAACTGGAAGTTAAATTCGGTTCCTAAAATCTTGTCACCAAGGTAGCCTGCAGCCCGCGCTTCCTCAAGTGCTTCTTCAAAGCGATCGTAAACCTCCCAGATCTCGCCATGAATGTAGTTGTATCCGGTTGAGATTCCCATCGCGTAGGCGCCAATGATCATGCCTTCAATCAGTGCATGGGGGTTGTAACGCATGATGTCGCGATCTTTAAATGTGCCAGGCTCACCCTCGTCGCTATTACACACCAGATATTTATTGCCAGTGTAGTTCTTAGGCATGAAGCTCCACTTCAAGCCAGTTGGAAATCCAGCGCCACCGCGACCACGCAGTGATGATGCTTTGACTTCAGCAATCACAGCGTCCGGGGTGATCTTCTCAGTCAGAATCCGTCGTAACTGCTGATAACCACCGCGTGCCTCGTAATCCTTTAGGTGCCAGTTCTTACCATCGAGGCCAGCCAAAATTAAGGGTTTAATGTGACGACTATGCAAACTGGTCATACGTTCCCTCGCTTTGCTTGCGCACTTAATTCATCCAATAAAGCATCAATCTTTTCTTGGCTCATAAAACTACACATGCGGTGGTTGTTCACCAACATCACAGGTGAGTCGCCACAAGCGCCCATGCACTCACCCTCTTTTAGCGTGAAGGTTCCACATGGCGTGGTCTCATTGAAATTAATTCCAAGTTTTTTCTTGAGATAGTCGGCAGCCTCTTCACCGTGCGTAAGTTGACAAGGTAAATTGGTACAGATCACAAGTTTGAACTTACCAATCGCCTTGGTCTCATACATGTTGTAGAAGGTCGCAACCTCCTCAACCGCAATCGTGGGCATCTCAAGAATCTGAGCAACTTCCGCAATAATCTCCGGGGAGACCCAGCCATGCTCCGATTGCGCTGCAATCAAGCATGCCATCACCGCCGATTGTTTTTGCTCTGGCGGATACTTCGCAATATTGCGATCCATCTCAGCGCGGGTCTTAGCAGAAAAAAGTGATTGGGCTGTCATCATGATTTATCGATCGATCTCACCAAACACAATATCTTGGGTCCCAATGATGGTGACCGCATCGGCAATCATATGCCCTCGTGACATCTCATCCATCGCGGCTAGATGCGCAAAGCCAGGCGCTCGGATCTTTAAACGATAGGGTTTGTTGGCACCATCTGAAATAGCGTAGATACCAAACTCGCCCTTGGGATGCTCAACCGCTGCATAGGCTTCACCCGCTGGTACATGAATGCCCTCTGTAAAGAGCTTGAAATGATGGATCAACTCTTCCATATTGGTTTTCATATCAACGCGCTTTGGTGGGGCTACTTTGTGGTTATCACTCATCACTGGAGCTGGATTAGCACGCAACCACTTCACACACTGTTGAATAATCCGATTGGATTGGCGCATCTCTTCCATGCGCACTAGATAGCGGTCGTAGCTATCGCCATTTACTCCTACTGGAATATCAAAATCCAATTGGTCATAGACTTCATACGGCTGTTTCTTACGTAAGTCCCAAGCAAAACCGGAGCCGCGCAACATTGGTCCAGTAAAGCCCATCTGCAGTGCTCGCTCAGGTGAGACCACACCAATACCAACCAAACGTTGCTTCCAGATACGGTTATCGGTCAATAAATTGTTGTACTCATCCACATTCGCAGGGAAGCGATTACTAAAGTCTTCAATGAAATCCAATAACGACCCGCTGCGCGTCTCATTTAGGCGCTTTACAGCCTGATCACTCCGAATCGCTGATTTAGCGTATTGCGGCATCTTCTCAGGCAAATCGCGATAGACGCCGCCGGGACGATAGTAGGCTGCATGCATACGCGCACCGGATACTGCCTCATACATATCAAAAATATCTTCGCGATCACGGAAGGCATATAAGAAGATTGCCATCGCACCAACGTCAAGACCATGGCAGCCAACCCAGAGCAAGTGATTAAGTAGACGGGTGAGCTCATCAAACATCACGCGGATGTACTGAGCGCGCACTGGTACGTCAACATCAAGAAGTTTCTCAATGGCCATGACATAGGCATGCTCGTTGACCATCATCGATACGTAATCCAGACGATCCATATACGGTACGCTCTGAATCCAAGTGCGGGTCTCAGCGAGTTTCTCTGTCGCACGATGCAATAAGCCAATATGCGGATCGGCGCGTTGGATCACCTCGCCATCAAGCTCCAGCACTAAACGTAATACACCGTGAGCCGCAGGATGCTGCGGACCAAAGTTCAGGGTGTAGTTCTTAATCTCAGCCATTTGCCAAGCCACCGTATTGTTCTTCACGAATCACGCGTGGGGTTACTTCACGCGGATCAATCGTGACTGGCTGATACACCACCCGCTTTAACTCTGGGTCATAGCGCATCTCGACATGACCCGAGATTGGGAAATCTTTACGGAATGGATGACCAATAAAGCCATAATCGGTCAGGATGCGGCGCAGGTCCTCATGACCATCAAACAAGATGCCAAAGAGATCAAAAGCCTCGCGTTCAAACCAATTGGCCGAGTTCCAAATCGGAACCATTGATGCCACCAATGGGTAATCGTCGTCTGGAGCAAATACCCGAATCCGTAGACGCAAATTATGTTTAATAGACAGCAAGTGACTAACGACTGCAAAACGTGGTCCACTCCAAGTGCCATCCGCATAGTCTTTGTAATCAACCCCGCATAGGTCAATGAGTTGCTCAAACGCTAAACTCGGATCGTCTCGCAAAAGTTTTGCTGACTCGGCATAGCTTGCGTGATGCAAAACAATCGTTAACTCACGATGATCGATTGTGGCACTCTGAATACGGTTTCCTAAAACACGATCGAGTTGCTGACGGAGTTGCAAAAGACGCTCGCTCATCTCAGCCCTTCCTTGCAATCGTACTCGTGCGGCCAATCTTGGCCTGCAGCTGAATAATGCCGTAGATCAGAGCTTCTGCGGTTGGCGGACAGCCGGGCACGTACACATCCACTGGGACAATGCGATCGCAACCGCGCACCACCGAGTAAGAGTAGTGATAGTAACCACCGCCATTAGCGCATGAACCCATCGATATCACCCAGCGCGGTTCTGGCATCTGGTCATAGACTTTGCGTAGGGCTGGAGCCATCTTGTTGCATAAAGTACCCGCCACAATCATCAGATCGGATTGGCGGGGCGATGGACGAAACACGACCCCGAATCGATCAAGGTCGTAGCGCGATGCGCCAGCATGCATCATCTCGACCGCGCAACAGGCTAAGCCAAAGGTCATCGGCCAAAGCGAACCGGTCCTGGTCCAATTAATTAACTGGTCAGCCGAGGTAGTAACAAAACCTTGTTTTAGAACACCTTCAAGTGCCATCGACGTTCACTCCCAATCCAGGGCGCCCTTTTTCCAGATATATGCAAAACCAACAATAAATTCGAGGAGGAAAATTGCCATGGCAATGTATCCCTCCCAACCAATATCCCTCAAGGCAATGCCCCAAGGAAATAAAAATGCAGTTTCTAAATCAAATAGGATAAAGAGGATGGCGATCAAGTAGTAACGCACATCGAATTTCATACGAGCGTCTTCGAAGGCTTCAAAGCCGCACTCGTAAGGAGAATCTTTTTCTGAATAAGGTTTTGAGGGGGCTAAAACTTTACCCAAGACAATGGGGGCAAGACCGACGCCAAGACCAACGAGAATAAACAACAGTACTGGGAAGTAATTTGAAAGGTTCAACTTCTTCTATCCTGTGTCAGATTTCCAAACGTTCGAATTATCAACGACTTTCATTTTGGGACTCTTGATTTACAACAATAAGACAAGAATTCCCGACCAAACTAATCCACTTTGGTGCCGACGGCGAGACTCGAACTCGCACAGCCTAAGCCACTACCCCCTCAAGATAGCGTGTCTACCAATTTCACCACGTCGGCATCTTGGAAAAGCCCTACAACAACCCTCAATTCTACCGCATTGCACCTTCCAAAAAGGTGCAAATTAGCGAGGAACAACCGGTTTACCGGGTTCTGAACTTGCTCCATTCGCTGGCGTAGCACCACCTTGCTGGGCAGGGGCGACCGTCGGTAAGGTTGAATTGGATAAAACCCCTGACTCAACAGGCTTTTTAGAGCCCAACCAGGTAATTCCCAGAGTGCTCACAAAAAAGATCACCGCAAAAATAGCGGTGGTACGCGAGAGGAAGTTTGAAGATCCAGTTGCTCCAAAGAGGCTTCCTGAGGAACCAGAGCCAAATGCGGCCCCCATATCGGCGCCCTTACCTTGCTGAATCAAAACTAAGCCAATAATGGCCAGTGCAGAAACTACTTGCAAGACCACGAATAAAGTTTTAAGCCATTCCATATCTGTTCTCCATATCACCGTTCATCATGCAATCCGTCAAGCCCGACAAATTGCTAAAAACTCCTTGGCATCTAACGATGCACCGCCTACCAACGCCCCATCAATATCTGGCATCGCAAAAAGCTCCGTGGCGTTATCGGCCCGGACACTGCCTCCATAAACAATCCCGATATGAGACGCTACGTCATCATCAAACTCGGCTAACTGCAAACGAATCGCTCGATGCATGTCTTGAGCCATTTGCGCGCTCGCAACCTTACCAGTACCAATTGCCCAAATCGGCTCATACGCAATCAAGCAATCCACCAAGCGATCCTGCAGAGTGCTCACCTGACTGGCAACCTGTCGTCTCACCACCTCCACTGCACGCCCTGAATTTCGTTCATCGGCGGTCTCACCAACGCAAATAATCGGGGTCAACTCATGGTCTAAAGCCTGCTCTGCTTTGAGGGCAATGCTCTCATTAGCCTCGCCGTATTGCATGCGACGCTCCGAGTGACCGACGATCACAAAGCGAACGCCCATCTCCTGCAACATACTTGCACTCACCTCGCCCGTGTATGGCCCCGATGCATAAGCTGACACATCCTGCGCCCCTAACTGAAGCTGCGAACTTCCTAAATAATGACTGCATTCTTGCAAATACGGAAAGGGCACGCACACACCAAAACGCCGTCCAGCCGGCATACCCTGTTGCATTTCCTCAATAACCGTTTGCATCCAATCCCGATTACTGCGAACACTGCCATTCATCTTCCAATTACCGATGACCGTCAATGCGCGCATACTAAACCTCTTACACCGTTAAAACAATTTTTCCAACATGCTCGCTCGATTCCATCAGTCGATGTGCATCGGCAGCTTGCTCTAAGGAAAATGTTTTATAAATCACTGGTTTTAATTGGCCAGAATTTAGTAGAGGCCAAACCGATTGATACAACTCTTTCGCAATTTGATGCTTAAAGGAAACGGGTCTCGGACGCAAGGTGGATCCTGTAATTGATAAGCGACGACGTAATATCTGTGCAGTATTCACTTCGGCCTTTGAACCGCCCATAATAGCGATCACCACAATGCGACCATCGTCGGCCAAGCAATCAATCTCGCGCTGCAAATACGTGCCAGTAACCATGTCCAAAATCACATCGACGCCCTTACCATTCGTGGCTTTCTTAACCTCCTCCACAAAATCTTGGGTTTTGTAGTTGATCGCTAGATCGGCACCTAATTGTGTACACGCTGCGCACTTTTCATCGCTTCCAGCAGTAACAAATACCCGGTGACCGAATGCTTTGGCAATGAGAATCGCAGTCACTCCAATGCCACTCGAGCCTCCTTGCACCAACAAGGTCTCACCTTTACTCAAATGGCCCCGTTGAAAGACGTTGCTCCACACAGTAAAGAAGGTTTCGGGTAAAGAAGCTGCCTCGATATCAGTAAAGCCTTTTGGATAGGGCAAGCATTGCGCAATTGGGGCGGTACATAAATCGGCATACCCACCGCCTTGCACCAAAGCACAAACTTTATCGCCCAGCCTTAAACCGAAGGTGTTATCGGGGTGAGCTAGATCACCCCCAATAATCTCTCCAGCAACTTCAAGGCCAGGGATATCCGATGCGCCTGGAGGAACGGGGTAATGGCCTTTTCGCTGCAAGACATCTGGACGGTTGATACCAGCCGCCTTCACCCGAATTAAGACCTCACCGGAGCCCGAACTAGGCACAGATGGATCTGGACGCTCAGCTTTGACCAACATTTCTGGAGCGCCATACTCCCGAATCTCCATCACACGCATCGCAATACTCCCGCTTAAACAGTCTCGTTTGGACTATCGCTTGCCTGAGCATCCGCTGCACCAGACTCTGGGGACAGCAGGGCTTTCATGGACAAACGTAAGCGGCCGCGCTCATCGGCTGCGAGTAATTTCACACGCACAACCTGACCCTCTTGCAAGAAGTCTTTGACATCTTTCACGCGCTCAGTCGAGATCTCGGAGATATGTAAGAGTCCGTCTTTGCCAGGCAGGATGTTCACAAGCGCCCCAAACTCAAGTAACTTCACTACAGGGCCCTCATAGACCTTCCCAACTTCGGCTTCAGCGGTAATGCCTTCAATCTTGGCTTTTGCTTGAGCCATACCTTCCGCGCTTGTCGAAGCAATGGTAACCGTACCATCATCTTTGATATCGATGCTGCAACCGGTCTCTTTGGTGAGCGCCTGAATCGTTGCGCCACCCTTACCAATGACTTCACGAATCTTGTCTGGATGAATCTTGAAAGTCACCATGCGTGGTGCGTGCTCAGAGAGCTCGGTGCGTACAGAGCTCATGGCCTCTTGCATCTTGCTCAAAATATGCAAGCGACCCTCTTGGGCCTGAGCCAAAGCAACCTGCATAATTTCTTTGGTAATTCCCTGAACTTTAATGTCCATCTGCAAAGCCGTAATCCCGTTGGCGGTACCGGCTACTTTGAAGTCCATATCACCCAGGTGATCTTCATCACCCAAGATATCGGTTAATACCGCAAAGCGATTGCCATCCAAAATCAGGCCCATAGCCACTCCAGCCACATGCGCCTTCACCGGAACACCGGCATCCATCAGAGCCAAGCAACCACCGCATACCGAGGCCATTGATGACGAACCATTGGATTCCGTAATCTCAGAAACCAAACGAATGCTGTAAGCAAACTCTTCCATACTTGGCAACACGGGTACTAAAGCACGCTTTGCTAAACGGCCGTGACCAATCTCGCGACGCTTAGGGGTACCAACACGACCTGTCTCACCAGTTGCAAATGGAGGCATGTTGTAGTGGAACATAAAGCGATCGCGGTACTCACCTTCGAGCGCATCAATGATTTGCTCATCGCGCGCAGTTCCAAGGGTTGCAACGACTAAGGCTTGCGTCTCACCGCGGGTAAATAGAGCAGAACCGTGGGTACGAGGCAATACGCCGTTACGGATTTCAATGGGGCGTACGGTTCGGGTATCGCGACCATCAATGCGTGGCTCACCATTAAGAATTTGGCTACGCACGATCTTTGCTTCAATCTCAAACAAGAGATTACCAACTTCGACTTCATTCACCTCGCCCTCAGCGGCTAACTGAGTCATGACATTGGCAACCGCTTCTTTAATCTTGGTGGAGCGGGCTTGCTTTTGACGAATTTGATACGCATCGCGCAATGGACCTTCAGCCAAGCTTTGTAACTTCGCAATCAAGGCGTCATTCTTTGCGGCAGGCTTCCAATCCCACTCGGGCTTGCCAGCATCGCGCACGAGTTCCTGAATTGCATTAATCGCAATTTGCGACTGCTCGTGACCGTATACGACGGCGCCCAACATTACGGACTCAGATAACTGCTGTGCTTCAGACTCCACCATCAATACTGCTGCCTGAGTACCCGCCACGATCAAATCGAGTTCACTCGTTGTTTGCTCGCTGCGATTCGGATTAAGCAAATACTGACCATCACGATAACCAACGCGCGCTGCGCCCATCGGACCATTAAATGGAATACCCGAAATCGCCAAGGCTGCAGACGATGCGATCAAAGCAGGAATATCGGCAGGCACATCAGGATTAATTGACATCACATGAACGACCACCTGGACTTCGTTATAGAACCCCTCAGGAAATAATGGGCGAATCGGACGATCAATTAAACGTGAGATTAAAGTCTCGCCTTCAGACGGACGTCCCTCACGACGAAAGAATCCACCAGGGATCTTGCCAGCTGAATAGGTCTTCTCAATGTAATCAACCGTTAAGGGGAAAAAGTCTTGGCCCTCTTTGGCGGTTTTAGCACCGACTACCGTAGCAAGCACCACGGTGTCGTCCATATTAAGAAGTACCGCACCACTCGATTGGCGAGCAATCTCGCCGGTTTCCATCGTGACCGTGTGTTGGCCCCATTGAAACGTTTTTACAACTTTATGAAACATTGACATCTTTTTTTCTCCAAACATACACACCGCAGATCCACAGCGCCGCGGTATCACTGGAGTGATTGGTTGATGAACCCAATTGGGATGCCATTCCAGTGCGCCTCTTTAAAAAGAAGTGCATTGGAATGACACGATCCCTAGAAGCCGGTCATCTTGAACCACTCAAAGTAGAGCCTTGCCCGTTTGGCAACACCCTACTTCATTGCAATGCTGACAAAAACAAGAAATTACTTACGTAAACCTAGTTTGTCGATCAGCGCGCGATAACGGTCCAGATCCTTGCTCTTGAGGTAATCCAAGAGACGGCGACGGCGCGAGACCATTTTCAACAAGCCACGACGGCTGTGATGATCTTTTGCATTTGCCTTGAAATGGGGGGTAAGTTCATTGATACGAGCAGTTAATAACGCCACCTGAACTTCGGGGCTACCCGTATCGTTTGCGCCACGCGCGTTTTGTTTGACGATTTCCGCCTTATTAATGTCTGCAACTGCCATTTTCATACTCCATACGTGCGGTCACTCAAGCTTGCACCTGATATGCCGTGTTAATAAAAAGCTTTATAAATCAAAGCTTCAGCATTCTAACAGACCGCCGTCTGCCAATGCATACCAAGCGGCCTACTAGTAAATAAGTTTATATAAATCAATAACTTATTATTAGAAAAATATCTCTTAAAGTATTGAATTTATTATACTTTATTTTAGTGTGTAGCAATGTGTGTAGTGTTTTCTAATACGAATCCCGCTTCTAGAACCAAATTTTAGCGTCTTTTTCCGTGTTCTGAAAAACTCAAAACACGATTTCAAGACTCTATTTGATAATGAGTTCGAATCCTGCTTTTGCCACCAAACTTCACCCAATATCAACCCAAATACCGAGAGGCGGCAAAATGTATAGGTCATGATTAAAACTACTCAAGAATTACTGAATCATTTTGGCAACATTGCCTCACAAGGCTTCCTTAGACCTGTTTTTTTCAATGATCCAAATGTAATAGGTTTTTCTATACAAAAAAACTACCCAAAAAATATCAAATTCACACCGGCTGTTAATAAGCGGGGTGAGGACGACTCAGACTTCGATCAAATGAGCTACAAAATCCTTTACATATAAAACAGTTTTATGATTAATGCTGTTAAAAATTCTTACTAAAAAAATAAGGCAAGTTATTGAGGAAAATCATTAGTATCAAATCTACTTAGCTCAAGCATTTTGGAGGTGTGGGCAGCGTCGAGTACGACACCTATCTCCCACTTGTCTGATTCTTGGGCACCTGCGACCGCTGGCAACGCCATTGCCAAAAGCGGCGCGAGATAGATCATTCCTTTGTGCATTTTCTTCATTTCCTAATCCTCAACTGGGTAAAAAATTAGCCACGTACTAATCAGAGCT
>VGIH01000025.1 GCA_016867965.1 Betaproteobacteria bacterium
CTGTTCGCCTGACGCTATTCAATATGATCCGCGCACCGATTGAGGTGCAAATGCATTTGCACCTCAATCGGTGCGCGGATCATATTGAATAGCGTCAGGCGAACAGCACGGCTAAAGCGCTCATGAATGAGCTCCAGCGTAGGCATCCGCCGACGCGCGATGATCTTGGATTTGTCGAACATCTCACGCTGATCAACAGCGTTGATGTTCATTTCAAAGTTAACGTCCTGATCTGCCATTTTTTTCCTGTGGAGTACTCCAGCAGATGAAGGTCATTACTGCATCACAAAAGAGCTAAACAAAACGGCTTGAACCGGTAAATCCATTTCGGTGACATTCCAAAACTCGGCTGCTGCACGTGCAGCCTCATTAGTAATCTTCTTACCCGTTGAGGTTTCTTTTGGAATTGCACCAATGCGTTCTAAGTTTTGCAAATCGGCGGTATTTGGTTGCTGTTGCAAGATGTAGATCGCTGTTAACTGCGGTGCGATGATGGAATTAATCACCAGCGCAACCTCGCGTGCCATCATGGTTTTACCCTCGACGGTTGCTAACTCTTGCATTTGCCGTGAGGACAATACAGTAATGATCTTATCGCGGATCACCGGCATAAACTGCTTAACCTTACTCTCTGTCGAGGAGTCAGCGGTGCGTAGAACAATCTTGGTTTGCAAATAGTGCTCACCACCGCGTCCAGGTAAGTTCACAATCATTTCATCCAAGGGGATGTAAATGGGAGGCGCATTTTGCTTACGCTCTGTAAGCTGCTTTTTAAGAATGTTCTCGGGCTTATTTGCCTCGGCTTCGGCCGCTTTCTTATCGGCATCTGATTTTTGCATGTACATATAGCCACCAGCACCGCCACCAATTAGAACAACCAACGCTCCAATAATGATGAAGAGTTTTTTCTTACTTTTGGGAGGTGGGGGTGCTTCGTCAGAAGCGGAAGCAGGTGCGGCAGCCGGTGCGGGGTTTGCGCCCGCTTCTAGGGTAGGTTCAACTTTATCTTCTTCAGCCATTGCCGATCCTCATTCATAACTGTATTAAGCATACAGATTTATACCTGAACTGCCCCCCGAAGCATCGCCAAACCAGCGAGAACTAACGGAATTTTCAGATAATAAACCAATCCCCTGTGAGGATCTATCGGTGGAATAACTAGGCTGATTGAATGCGGTTTGATTGGACCCAAATTGCTGGTTTTGAGCAAATCGACCTTCACCCTGGCGCAGATCCAGGGTCAGGTTTAGGCCCATTTGGGCAAATTCCTGCTTGAGTTGCTGGCCACCTTGGTCCAATCGGGCTTTGGCGGCATCATTGGCGCCCTCGACGATCAGATGGGCTCGGCCGGATTGGTCGATGCGTAGATCAATTCGGATCGTGCCCTGCTCAGGTGGGGTCAATTCCAGTTGGATTCTGCCACCACCGGCTTTCGCAGCGGTCATAATCTCCTGATGAAGGGGTCCACGCACCATCGATGCGTCTTGCATACTCAAGGCAATTTGCGTTGGGGTTGCAATGGGGGCTGATGCCTGAGCAGTTTGAGCTGCTAAGAGGAGGTTTCCGGATACATCATCCATTAGAACTAGGTCAAGGTCCTTGCTCAACTTAGCGCTAGCGCCATGAATAAGATTGAACTCTTGAAGGGAGCGCTCATCAAAAGCGCTCCGGGCAGCAATTAATTCAGTAAGGCTACTTGCCTGCTCTACGTTTTGCTCACCAAGCGTACGCACCCCTTGGCCCAAGGTAAATTTCTGATCAAGGTCCATCAACTGTTTGATTTTGAGCTCTTGAGCAAGACTTGGCTCAACAGCCAGCACACGAACCGCATCACCCGCCTCCACCGGTAACTCGGAGTTTGCCAAGGTGGCGTTTGCAAGCGCTGCGCCCTGAGGAGTACTTTGCTGAGGAGTGTTGGAGTCACGTTGCGCAATAAGAGCCATAAGCGCTTTGGCATCAATTTGACTTTGCAAACCCACCGGCATAACAGAACCGTCATTGGTTTGCGGGTTCAGGGTCGTAAGCTTTGCTAATAAACTTTGCGCCAAACGCTCTTCCATCGCTGCAATTTCTTGAGCGTTACCAGATGCCTTAGCGGTCTCTAAGCGATTTAAGAGGGCATCAAAACCCAGATTTTGTAGCTTAGCGCGCAAGCCTTCAAGATCGAGGCCATTCATCATGCCAATTGCTTGATTAGGACCAAGAGCTTCAGCCTGAGTTCCCCATTGGCTCAAAAGAGTATTGGTTTGATTGGGGCTTTGAAGCTGCAGTTGCTGCAAAGCGGCCAATAGATTGGCACGGGCCGTTTCCGAGCCAGTCTCACCTTGAACGGCAATATTTGCAGGATTTGGCTGCGTGCCATCCGGTTTTTGCAAAATTTGCAGTTCTGGATTGGGCTTTGATTCTTTGGTCTCGGGATTTTTCTTGATCTTGACCCGACCCTCTTGGGCGGCATCGTCTTGGATTCGCAGGCGCAGATTGGTCGCCTGATTTAATTCATTAATAAAGTCCTCAAGCCCGCCAGGATTGGCTCTGGGCTCGTTTTTTGGCATGAGCGGTCCCTGCCCGCTTTGCAGCTGGCTTAGGCTATGCTTAGTAGGTACCGCGTTTGCAAAAGACATACGTTCTCCATAAAGGATGTCCTTTATTAAGCATTTTCCGTGCCAGAGTTGCGATTAAAGCGTGCCATATAGCCATCCTCAAGCTGGGCAAGCTCTGCCCGAGCTAGCTTCTTACGGGCCTCAAGGTGGGCTTTGGCAACCAGCTTGCCAAGCCCTTGGGAGCGGAGTTTGGCCTGCATGGCGACTTTGAGGGCTTGTTCGGAGTTTACGGATAAGCCTTTGATTTGATTGCTAATTTCGGTAGAACTAAGGAGTAATTTTTCCCGAAACGCATTGGCATCCTGAATAAAAGCAACGGATGTACCGGTTTTTGCGCCTTCCATAATCTGATTTTCATAGTCCTTGGCATAGTCCAAAACTTGGCGTTGAAAGCCTTGGGCTTGATTAACCTGCCCAGTCGCCCGTCTGGCATTGGCCATGGCCTGATCCTCCCGAATCTTGGCTAGTCTTAAAAGAAGTTCAAGGGTGTTCATACGCGGCGGATGTTTTGAAGGGCAGGGCTCGAATTGGGGTTGGCCGCTGGATCCACTTGGCTTGGTGCAATCGCTTCGAGTTCGACGAGGGTTTCTGGCATTGGCACACGATCGTCCATATCCTGTTGCAAAAATTGCTTGATCTTGGGCCACATTTGCAATGCGGCATCGAGCTCCGGATCGCTGCCCGCCACATAGGCGCCCATGGAGACCAAGTCCCGGCCACGCATATACCGGCTATAGAGTTGTTTGACACGCCGAGCACTCATTAAGTGTTCACGCGTAGACACCTTGGGCATCACCCGGGAAATTGATTTCTCAATATCAATCGCTGGATAGTGCCCGCTATCGGCTAGTTCTCTGGATAAGAAGAAATGGCCATCCAAGATTCCACGGGCGGTATCGGCCACTGGATCGTTGGTATCGTCCCCTTCAAGGAGCACTGTATAGAACGCGGTAATCGAACCATCGGGATTGACGCCATTGCCGACGCGCTCAACGAGCTCTGGCATGCGGGCAAAGACGCTCGGTGGGTAACCCTTCGCAACTGGCGCTTCGCCCAAACTCAAACCAATTTCACGCAACGCCATGGCATACCGCGTCAATGAATCCACGATTAGCACAACGTGTTTACCTTGATCCCTAAACCAAGTGGCTACGTCGGTAGCATACGATCCACCTTTAGATCGCGCCAGTGGGGAGGCATCGGCGGGTGCCGCAACAACCACGGCACGACCAAAGGACTCTGGGCCAAGCGTCTCTTCGCAAAACTCACGGACCTCACGACCACGCTCTCCCACAAGACCAATCACAATGACATCGGCCACACAGTTACGGGCCAGCATTCCAAGCAATACGCTTTTCCCCACACCCGAACCAGCAAAAATACCAACGCGTTGACCGCGACCGACGGTAAGTAACCCATTCACCGCCCGAATTCCGGTATCGAGGGGCTCATGAATGGGGGTTCGATCGAGCGGATTTAGGATAGTTCGGGATTGCCTCGTCATTTTTTGCGAAGCATTACCTTTGCCATCAATGGGTCGACCCAAACCATCGACGACCCGACCCAATAATGCTTCGCCAATTGGCAGTGGTTTAGTCGCGACTTTCGTGGTGTAGCCACCACCATAATCGACCGGAGTACTCGCTGGATAAACCAAAGCACCTGGGGCAATACCTTCGACTTGGTCAAGCGGCATCAAATAGGTAATGCCACCATTAAAGCCAATGCACTCGGCATCAAAACTGAGATCCCCTGCCTGCGAAACAATCGTCGCGCTGGATCCAATACTTAATGGCAAGCCCTCCACCTCTAACACGATTCCAGAGACCCGTTTTAATTTGCCTTCCCGAATCGAGCGTGGAGTGGCTGTTAAGTGCTCCCGCACATCGCTTAACTGCTCGGCAAATTCAAGAAGTTGATTGGTCATCAGCGTTGGGGTTTTGTTCGCTTGCGTTGGGTGGATTCGATGAGTTCGATGAGTTCGATGAGTTTGGCAAGCTAGGTAACTCCGCGGTGGGTGATGGTGCACCTGCTAATCCGAGGGCAGCGCTCACTAAGGCCTTACGCGCTTCTTGACCAACATCGATCCGCGCACCAGCGACTTCCACATAGGCATGACCAAACTGCACATCAGCATCGGGCAAGATCGAGCAGGTAAAGGGCAAGCCTGGATCGTCCACAATTTTTTTCCAGGTCGCAATTTCTTCGGGGCGAATGCGTAAGAACAAACTCTCACCGGGGCGAGGCAAACGCATCAATGCTTCTTGCACGGCGGCCACAAAGGGGGCTCGTTCCATAGACTCATTAGCAGATAAGCGTGCGCCGATCTCAAAGGCCAACTGGGTTAGAGGTTGCGCCATCGCCTCAGGAAATCCGTCTAAGGTTTGGAGTAGCTCTTTGAGTGCATCGTGTAAGCGATTGGTCTCACCATGGGCATCGAGGTAGCCCTTTTGATAACCCTCCTCATAGCCTTTGGCCTGACCTTCTTTGTATCCGCTCTCACGGCCTTCAATAAACCCCTGATTGGATCCTAGCTCATACGCCTCGTGGTAAGCACTGGCTCGAATTGCTTCAACTTCTTCGACCGTGGGGTATTGAACCGGAGGATTTTTAGGTGGCTTAGGGGGTTTAGGAGGATCAAACGAGGGAACCTCCCACCGAAAAGGGATGGAATCCGGATCAGAGGAAGGCATCGCCTTGCTTACCTCGTTCCATGATCATGCGACCCTCTTCAGCAAGTGCACGGGCCACGCGGATGATTTCCTTTTGCATCTCTTCCACTTCCTGAATCTTCATAGGCGGTCGTGTCTCTAGATCTTCACGCACGCCATCAGCGGCACGCTTGGCCATATTCTTAAAGAGCTTCTCACGCAATTTGGGGCTGGCACCTTTGAGTGCGATCACCAAAGTATCTTGAGGAACTTCGAGTAACAAGGTTTGTAAAGAGCGGTCCTCGATTTCCAAGAAATCTTCGAACACAAACATTTTTTCTTGGATCGCATCCGCCAACTCAGCATCGTAGTTACGAACGGTATCTAGCGCCATCTTATCGAGTCCGCCAGAGAGCATGTTTAAGATCTCAGCGGTGGGCACAATGCCGCCCACTGTGCTGCGACGGAAATCCGAATCAGGACCAGCAGAGCGTGACATCACCTCGTTTAACTCCTTCAATGCGGCAGGTTGAACTTTCTCAAGCAGCGCCACGCGCAAAATCAATTCGTTGCGCAACTCGTCTGGGAACAATTTTAAGACCGATGCGGCTTGCGCAGAATCCAAGAACACCATCACCGTAGCAATAATCTGCGGGTGTTCATTCTTGATCATCTCATACAAAACGTCGGATTCCATCCGCTTGAGCGTTTCAATACCAGACATGTCCAGGGTCGACTCCAAGCGACCCAAGAGATCCGAAGCTCCTTCAGCGCCCATGGCTTTGGTCAGCATGTTTTGCATGAAGGAATCGGTATCAAACGCCACTTGCGCATTGTTGGCCGTGACATCTTTGAATTCGCGCAGCACTTGCAATACCAAATCACGACTGAGTGATTTGACAACGGCCATCTTGCCTGAGAGGCGTTGCACTTCAAACGGTGTCATTTGACGCAAAACGTTGGCTGCCGATTCAGCACCGACCGCGAGCAAAATCACGGCGGCTTTGGAAGCGCCATCCAAATCATCAAAAGTAATCGTGCCCGATTGCGACGCGCCTTTGACACCCTCCTTGAGGGCATCGGCGATCGAGAGTGTCTTTGGGGCTTCTACGTTCTCTTCTGGCATAGGACTCTATCGACTAGCCTGCGCCACCAGCTGCGGCAGTATTGGCTTCATTGGTTTTAGCGGCATCTTGTGCCAGCCATTCTTTAAAGATGCCGGAGACCACTTTGGGGTTACTCTCGACAAACTCAATGGCATAGGCCAAGAGTTCATCGTACTCGGCTTTCTTCTCTTCCTCAATGCGTTTGCGAGAGTCCTCTTCGGCTTTCTTCTCGGCCTCGATTCGCATGCGCTCTTCCTCTTCCTGTATGCGTCGACGCTCACGCTCGAGTTCAACCTCCATACGGCGCTTCTCACGCGCAGCTGGCGACATGGTTTCCATCTCGGCTTTGATCTTCTCATCAAACTCTTCTTCAATGCGCTGCTCTTCCAAGGCTTGGTCGATTTTCGGTGGGAACAAGAGCGGCCTCACAACACCAAAGAACAGGATGCCCAAGGAGCCCACAATAATGAGGAACTTAAAGAGCTCTTTACTAAGTTCGATAACACCAGGTTGTTTGTAAAACGGTGGTTCATCACTGGCCTCAGTCCGAAACAAGATATTGGCAACACTAACACTATCGCCTCTTTTTTCGTTAAAGCCAATCGCATCTTTAACTAAATTATTAATTTGCTCGAGTTCGCGTGCCGTATACGCCACCGGCTTTTGGGGCTTGCCATCCTTATCGACCCCGCCGGGTTTGAAGTTCACGACAACACCTGCCGATACACGCCTAACCTTGCCCTTTTCACCCTTAATGCGTTGAATCGCACGATCAAGTTCGTAGTTAACAACATTGTCATTGCGTGTATTGGTCACACCACTACCGGTGTTACCCGGTGGTGCATTCAGATTTTGGGGATTATTGTTGCCAGCGGCTTGGGTATTGAGTGGTGCCTGTCCTGCACCCGGGGGCTGATTGGTAAGTGCGCCGGGCACCCCAGAGGCGCCAGAGCTACCGGTTGAGCCTTGATTACTTTGCTGACTACGAATCGATGCTTGATTGGGTGGGGTATTGCGCCCGAAGGTTTCTTCCATGCGCTCGAGTTCGCCAAAATCCATATCCACGGTCACCTGCGCGCGGACATTTTCTTTACCGGCCACCGGCTCTAAGATGGCTTGAACGCGCTTTGATAAAGCGCCTTCGAGTTCAGCGACGTACTTCAATTGCGTACTATCTAAGCCGACTGAGCGTTGTGGATTGGGGGCTAGCAAACTTCCTTCCGAATCCACAATCGTCACACTCGCTGCGCCTAGATTGGGAACCGAAGAGCCCACCAAATTAGCAATCGCCGCAACTTGTTGGTTATCCAAGAATCGTCCGGGGTGCATGGTCACCACCACCGAGGCAGTGGGTTTTTCTTGCTCACGCATAAAGGCAGTTTGCTTTGGAATCGCGAGCATCACGCGCGCTGATTTCACTTGCGAGAGGGAGCTGATGCTGCGCGCCAACTCGCCTTCTAAACCACGTTGGTAGTTGACTTGCTCAACAAACTGGCTGGTTCCCATTTTTTGGTTTTCGAGCAACTCAAAGCCAACATTACCTGCTTTGGGAAGACCCTGACCAGCCAATTTCAAGCGCGTTTCATAAACCGATGACTCGGGCACCAAGATTGCAGCACCACCTTCGGTAAATTTATAGGGCACGTTCATTTGCTGTAAGGCAGCTACGATGGCAGCGCCATCGCGCTCGTCGATGCTCGAGAACAGAACTCGGTAATCACTTTTTTGGTTCGAAAGCGATACAAAAATAATGGCTGCCAAGAAAAGGACTCCGGCCGCGAGCACGATCAGGCGTTGCTGAAGATTGAGGGAGCTAAAGCGGAAAATTAGTTCGCGCAGCTTAGCGGGGGTCGCCGATTTGGCAGGAGCATTGGCTGCCCGGGCTGCAATCGCTGCCATTCCAGCCGCAGGGGGTGCAGAGGCCGCGCTGTTGGAGCCAATATTGACTACAGCAGCATCTTTACCATCTCCCTGCAAACCTGGTACAGCTTCGTCGCTCAATGGCAGATTCCTAAATTAAATCAATCAATTACCACTTTTTACCTGATGAAATCAGGCCGTCACCGTAGGTCTTTGGCCATTCACAGAACTGTCAAAAATGACCCAAAACAACTATATACGGAATATTTTTATCATTAAACCACTAAATGTTGATATTCTATAACATATATTGCCGATTTCTAGGAAAATTTTGCCGATTTCCCCTCCCCATTTACCCTCAAGCATGCCTGCTGCGAGCCCCTCTGAGCCCCCCAATGAGTCCGCTCAGATGATGCCAAACCAGTTGGCGGAGGCCTTTGCCCTTTTTTACGAAGAATCCAAGAAGCTTGAGTCGCAACAGGCTGATTTACAAGAGAAAATTAACCAGCTCACCCAAGAACTCTACGATTCGAACCATCGCCTGGGTATTTTGCTTAACGCCATCCCTGCCGGGGTGGTTTTGCTTGAGAACAACCTGGTGTCGCTGCACAACCCTTCAGTGCTCAACTTTTTGCCAACCATTGTGATTGGGAAGGCGCTGACCCTGCCGCTCGATTGGCAACCCTCGATCGCGCCGGGCGAGTATTTAATTGAAAACGCCGAGGGTCGGCGCACCATTCAACTCGTGCGTATTGACGAGGGCACCCGCAGCATTGTGCAAATCCAAGACATTACTGCCAATATTCGTTTGCACCAACAGTCGCAACAAGAAAATCGTTTAGCCGCGATGGGCAAGATGGCAGCCAGCATTGCGCATCAATTTCGTACTCCCTTGGCAACTGCGCTCTTGTACTCATCGCATTTATGCGATGGCAAGATTGCGGCTGATGAGTCCCAAGAATTTGCCCAGCGCCTGCGCAAACAACTCTTGGGTCTTGAAAAACTCTCGCAAGACATGTTGCGCTTCATTACCAATCGGCCCCGCAAATCCGAACTCGTGCCCATTACCAGTATTTTGCAAACGGCAGAGCAAGGAATTCGGCCCTTATGTGAAGAAAAAGGAGTAACGCTGCGATCGCAAATGAGCATTGCCAAAGATCAATTGGTGAATGTCGAGCAGCAAGCGATTGTGAACGCGCTCTTAGCCATTTTAGAAAATGCGCTAGAGGTCTCCGAGGCCGGTCAAACCATTTCGATCACAGCCAGTGGAAATCATCAGCGGGTCACCATCGTGATCGATGATCAAGGTCCGGGCATCCCCAACGCCATGCTGGAATCCTTGTTCGAGCCCTTCTCCACGGGCCACTCCAGCGGCACGGGTCTTGGGTTAGCGATTGCTAAAAATGCCCTTGAAGCGCATCGCGGTTCGATTCATGCAGAAAACTACGACGGTGGTGCGCGCTTTACCATTACCTTACCTTCAATGAACTCCCTCTAGAATTGATGCCATCATGACTGCGCCCCATTCCGACTTTCCTGTCATTTTGGTTGAAGACGATGAAGACTTGCGTGAGGCCATTGCGGTCACCTTACGACTCAACCATATTGAGTTTGTGACCCATCAACGCGCCGAAACCGTTTTACCCTTACTGCAGCCGGGTTTAAAGACCGTAATCATTACCGATTACCGCTTACCCGGTATGAATGGGTTGGACCTTCTGAGATTAGCCACCAAAGAAATTCCGGATCTCCCGGTGATCGTGATGACCGCTTTTGCTGATGCCAAGCTAGCGATTGAAGCACTCAAAGCCGGTGCGCGTGATTTTTTAATCAAGCCCTTTGTGCCCGATCAATTAATAGAAATCATCACCCGCTATCGCGCACCTCAGCTTGCATCGGCCAAAACAGAACCCCAAGCGCTTGCACCGGTTGCCAAAGAAACTCCGGAGCCTAGTCACCGTCCCGCTCCCGAAATTATTGCGGTGGATCCTGCCATGATCCATACGCTCGCACGCTGCGAGCGCGTAGCGAAGACCGATACTAGCGTCTTAATCACGGGTGGCTCGGGGGTTGGAAAAGAAATCATCGCGCATCACATTCATCTCACCTCCAAACGTGCTGCGGGTTCGTATGTGGCTCTCAACTGCGCGGCGATTCCCGATACGCTTTTAGAGTCCATTCTCTTTGGTCATGAAAAAGGCTCGTTTACTGGGGCTACCAAATCCCAATCGGGTAAGTTTGAGCAAGCCGATGGTGGCACCTTGTTTCTTGATGAGATCGGTGAAATGCCAGCCCCCTTGCAAGCCAAACTATTACGGGTCTTGCAAGATAAATTGGTGGAGCGCTTAGGTTCTCCGGAACCCATTAAGGTGGATGTGCGCATTATTGCAGCGACCAATCGCAACTTAGAAGAGCAAGTGAAAGAGGGACGATTTCGGGAGGATTTGTACTTTCGCTTAGCGGTCTTCCCAATTCATATTCCGGAGCTACATAAACGCGCGGGCGATATTTTGCCCCTTGCTGAATTCTTTCTCAAACGCTATCGCTTAAACATTGGTCGCGATGATCTCGTCTTTGGGCCCTCGGCATTGACGGTCTTACCCACCTACCACTGGCCAGGGAATGTGCGCGAACTTGAGAACATCATCCAACGTGCGGTCCTACTATGCGATGGCGATGCGATCGAGGCCGAACACCTAGAAATTAGTCCCTTAGCGAGTAGCAATGCGAGTGGTTCCTCACTTCAGTCAAGGGAAAACCCGCAAAATGGCACAAATATTGCTTCTAATTTAATGGCTCAGGCCAATGTAGTCGGTTCGGCAAGCGATATGAACTCGGTAGAACGGGAACATATCCTTAAAGTGTTGGCCCAGGTGGGCGGGAGTCGCAGTAAAGCGGTCCAAATTTTAGGCATTTCTGAGCGTGCTTTGCGCTACAAGCTCAAATCCTATAAGGAGGCTGGTTTTGAGGTGGATAAGTAAGTAAATAATTTAAGTAAAGTATTGATTTAATTAATAAAGCTCGTAATAATTGGGACATGGACACAAAGAACCTTGATTCGATGATGGCAAGAATGCAGGCCATGCAAGCCGCGATGAATGGCTTGCCAGGGGTTCCTGCGTCCAATGAGGTGAAATCCGCCAACGGGGTGGATTTTCAGAACATCCTCAAAAATGCCATTGAGAACGTTAACAGTGCCCAAAATGCTGCTCAAGCCAAAGCGCAGGCATTTTCTGCCGGTAATTCTGACACTTCCTTAGAAGAAGTGATCGTTTCTCTCCAAAAAGCCAATCTTTCTCTGCAAGGCATGATTGCGGTTCGTAACCGTTTGGTTGATGCCTATAAAGAAGTTACCAGTCTGCAGGTTTAATTCGTTTTGTAAGTGTTTTGACCATGGGTGTGGTCGACAGTTCATTGATCCCCTCAATGCATTTGGCTGCACCGACTGTATCGGTTGAAATGGGACAGTCCTAGAGTGACGTATGAAAAGCCGCTCGCATCAACTCGATATCGCCTCGTGAGATTGCTAAATTCTTTGCTACTGCCTCCCAGGTGCGAGTAACTCCTAAGATCTCATTTGCGACTTGTTTTGCTTGGTCTTGAGTTAATTCGTAATATTGAGCTGTAGCAATAATACTTTCAAGATTTGCACGGCTATCGCCCAAATCAAAATTAAGAGCATGCTCGGCCTTATCAATATTCGGATTTATATCAAACGCAGGAGAGAGGCGCCAACCCGTTGGCATCAAAATAAAGCCATGATTTCTTAGGTGGTCATCGCGATTACTAATTACCGCATTGAATACCACTCTTCGAAACAATTGTGCTAAATCGTCTTTAATCGCTCCCTTGGCGCCACGAGTCATGATGAACTCCGCAATATCAAGGTAACTAGCATCATCGCTAGACTCTTTTTTTAACATAGTCATGGCCGATGCATAATGAATCCGTTGGTCGTCAATACGATCAAATCGCTTAACGGCGAAGGTTCTATAGTGCTTGCCTAGCTTAAGCAACTTTGCTTGCGGCATTTGGATATTGGCCCGAATTGCTAACTGGTAAGACAACATCTCCCAAGCCCCAATATCTCTGTCATCATCTTTCGCTGGGAATTTAGCAATCCAAAGCGATCCATCCTTATCAGTAAAGTTGGCTTTTGGCCTTGCTCCCCCTAATGATGCGCCAGGAGCCACTAAGACCCTGAGCCATCTTCTTAGATTATCCAAATCATCTATATTTTTATCACTCAGTTGTTGGGCAACATTCTCCAACTCCGCTAACTGAGTTACGGGAGGTGCAGATAAGTCATGTGAAGCTAAAAATACGTCTGTTCCAGGATACTTAAAACGTAATGCCCCTTGCCGAGTTTGGTCTTGGACTCCAATCAGATAATCCCATGCATAAAGCATACGAGTCTCTCGACCCTCATCTTTGGCCTCCATTGCTTCACGTCGCTTCATTAAGGTTTGTCCCCACCGATCTGGTGAAGAATCTAAAAAAACACCAAAGTTTCCTTGCGCAGGGTTGGGATGAAAGATCGCGTTATCTAAAGATAAGTCGGGATCAATATCAAATCGTTTTGGGTGAGATAGCCATGCTTCGTTGTAATTAAAACGTACGTTACCTCGGTCATGCTTCAAATGACCAATCTTGATGGGCTTTTTTTCAATAAAGCTCACATCAATCCATACCTCTAAATCATGGTTATTCACTTCTGCCACTCTGTTTTCCTGCTTTCGATAACTCCAAATCCTGTAAGCGCCGTCCAAGCAAATCATCCTTGGCGAGCAAATTAAAATCCTCTTGAAGCTGTAGCGCAGCCATGATTCTGAGATAGGTACCAATCGCCACTGCTGGAAAGCCTTGCTCTGCCCGATGCAGAGTTGTTCTTGAAATAGAGGATCGCTCAGCCAGAACTTCTGCGGATATACCTCGACGCAAACGGGCAAGCCTTATGCGCTCCCCTAGTCCGGCTAGGATTTTCTGTTCCGATGGGAAAATGGGCTGTGGTTTACTTGGCATGTATCATATTGTACACAAAAAACCAATATTTGTATATAATATGATACAAAAATCCTTTAACCCAAGGTAGCGTTTATCTTAATTTTTGGGTGATTCCGGTACGGCCTTGCCATCGATCTCGTAGGCCCAGGCAAGAACCTCTGCCACTGCGGCATACAAATCTGGTGGCACTACGTCATTAAGTTTTAATTGCATCAAGAACTCAACGAGCTCGGGCTCATTGCGAGTCGGGATTCCAAACTCTTTGGCTTTTGCCAAAATGGCTTCAGCGACGTAACCCTCGCCTTGTCCGGTCACACGCGGTGCGCTGGTATTGAGCTCATACTTGAGCGCAACCGCTTTTAGAACTTTATTGGGTTGATTGGGTGTCATGGTGCTGTCTCATCATGGATTGCCACATGGGTTTGCGATTGCACCCGCTCCCGAATCTGTTCCTCAAGGGTCGTCAATTGATTGGCTAATATCGCCTTGGTCTCCGAGCTGGTCTCGATGGTGAGATTAACCACCTCACCAAATTGAGTGCCGATTACCTTGATCTTTCCTAAATGCGGCAACTCCATCTCCATGGTGATGCGAGCGCCCTTCACCACTTGCGCAGGATCTTCTGCGCTTTGCTGCCAGGCATCCTCGCGCTCAATCCGCGCATACACATTGGGTAACACTAAACCGTACCAAGCAAGATCCCCGCGCAAGAGGAGTTTTACCGCATCGCGTACTTGGGGGGTATCCGAGTTCATCTGGCCCAATAGGGTTGTGGCTTGTTGGACCACATCCCCATCGGGCATGGTTTCAATATCCTCTGCAATCGATAGAGCGGCGGGCATGAGTAACTTCTTAATTTGCTCGCCAGCAAAGAGCCCCGAATTTTGCAGATTTTGGTACAAGACGTTCATCGCCACTCGAGGGTCGCTAGCAAGGGCTACCTCACGATTGGTTGATGGCCAGTTCACGGTTGCCGTGTTGAGCTTATTTTTTTGTGCCAAGGTGGGATCCACCTCATCGGCATCTAAGATGTTCGATAACAACTGCCCTAAGGCGGCACTTCCAAGGCTATCGAGTCGACTAAGACTAGGAGCCAGGCTTGATTTGGCATCGGCTACGATCGAGGCAGTAGCCGGGTTCATTTTGGCTTGGGTCTTAGAGAGTTCAAGCAATACCGCTTGGTTAATCTCGGGCTCAGCGAGCTGACTACCTTTAAGCACCGCATTCTGAATCGCCGATTGCATCGCCGTACTTTGATTAGTATCCGTTACTGGCAGTGGCATCTTTAGAGCCACGCGGGGATCAATCGCTTTGAGGTTCTCAACAATCGACGGGGCGGCGGGAGGGTTCACCAGATCGTTTTTGTGAAACTCCACAATTGGATTGGCTGGTATTCCGGTCGTCGGTATTTGGATTGCCATCCTGACCCCTTAAGACACACTGCGCACTCTAACCCAGTAATCGGCGCACACCCTTATATTACGGCTAAATTAGCTGGTTGTGTTACACCAATGAGGGTTGGGCAAATAACCCAGTTAACGACTTAGTATGCTGCGGCAGGGCGCGCTGGCTCCCCTTTGGAAACAACCGCTAGAGCTGAAGTGGGCTCCTTTGGGGCCAGTGACATCCAGGCCTCATACAGTGGAGTCAATACATCCAAAATCTCTTGAACCTTCTCGGGGGAGTGAGTAACGCGCGCGTTGATGATTTCACGTAAAGCCCACTCATAAATTGCACCTAAGTTCTGGGCAACATCCTCGCCGGATTTGTAATCAAGGCAAGCAAGCAACCCCTGTTGAATTAAATCATGCGCTTTCGTGAATGCCTCGACTCCATGCTGACCATTTTCGAGGGCGTGTTTACCAACTTTGAGATTATCAAAGATGCGTTCATAAATCAGGACAATCAACTGCCCAGAACTGAGTGCATTTACACCGGTTTCAGCATCACTGTTGGCATAGATCTTGGCGGCACGTGCATTCATAAAAACTCCAATGGTTAGTTCTTATTGTTGTTGGATAGCGCATCAAGCGCACTAGTTAATGAGTTGCTGGTAATACTGAGTTGATACAGTAAGGAATTTAAAGCCGAATATTGATTCACGAGATTGCTTTGGACTTTATCCAACTTATCCTGTAACAAAGTTTGACGTTTATAAAGAGTGTTGATTTGCTGTTTTTCAGTAGTAATCACATCCGTTAAAGAACCGCTAGATCCAGTAATTCCAACAAGATCTTTAATATATTTAGTTAGATTATTTGTACTACTCACATAACCAACGGTCACTCCTTGGGCAAGCTTATCTTGCAAACCTGCATTTTGGGCATCCATAAAACGTAATTCATTAAATTTCAGAGCGCCATCAATCAAAAAATCAATTCCCATAGAGGCCATGCTTATGGAATTAGTCATGGCGGATCCGTACGTTACACCCTTCGCGAATCGTCCTTTTATTTCGTTGATAAAAGCTAAGGTCGTTGGATCGCTTGCAAAAGTACCTGGTTTATCCGAGTTATACGAATTTGCAGTCATTGACTTATAAGTATTGATTAAGTCATTGAAGCTATCTATCATTTTTATTATTACTTCTTTGGAATTATCCGAACCACGAGTAACACTTACAGTTTGAGCAGTTGCTGAAGTGCTAATTAATTTAAATGTAACTCCATCAACAATATCTGAAATCGTATTGCTAGAACGTGTAAACGAAGTTCCATTAACAGTCACCGTTGCATTTCCCGATGTTGTTGATTGTGTTGAGGCTCCGCCAATTGGATTTGTTAAACCGGTAAACGATACGGCATTCGTAGTTCCTGTTTTTGTACCATAAATCTGTAAAACATAATTTGAGCCGGATGTTTGAATAACCGATGCTGCAACTTCTGCATCTAGGGAATTAATCCAATTTGCAAGATCCGTTACAGTCGGGCTTGCAGTTAATGCGCTCACACCCGTTGGAGGAGATTCGGAATTGTAGGTAGTGCCAGCAACTGTAATAGCGAATCCAGTATTCGCAACTGTCACAGAATTATCTGTCGCAGTAAACCCGCTGATTGTCCATGTATCGGCACTGGCTCTTTCGGAGACTGTGACAGAAAAATTACCTAATAATGCTCCGCTTGAACCTGTTGCTGTTAAAACTGATTTGTCGGTATAGGAAACGTCAACTGTATTATATGAATTTGCGTTTTCAAAATCATTGAGTGCGTCTTGAAAAACTGCCACCTTACTTTTGATAACCCCCAAATCACTAATGACTAGCTTTTGTTTATTAATTGCACCAGTAAGCGTATCCAGCGGTTTTTTTTCGATGGTCATTAGCTGCTCTACAACCGCAGCAACATCGATTGAGGCTACAGAGCCTCCCCCACCAGCAGAACTAGATGTTGATGAAACAGCCATGACATGCCCTTAAATTTGATATTACTTTGGTAAGATAAGCAATAAACATGCCAATCTTTACAAAATCTTAGGCGCGCTGACTGACTAGTGCGTTTTGGAGC
The DNA here is from genome assembly GCA_016867965.1 of Betaproteobacteria bacterium. Lineage (GTDB taxonomy): Bacteria > Pseudomonadota > Gammaproteobacteria > Burkholderiales > Burkholderiaceae > Polynucleobacter. Next base: position 16,725 of record VGIH01000025.1, read on the forward strand.
TGCTCAAACTCACGGGCAAGCTTTAATAATTCATCCGATGGTAATTGGCGTATTAATTCTCCGGAACTTTGATCAACAACTCGAACAACGTGGTAGCCGGTAGTTTCATCTACTGAAAAATTGAGGTCGCGACCCATAGACTGGACAAATTTTTGCAGATCGGCGGCAATTTTTTCAATGGATTCCCGAACCGGCGCAACCACCTCATTAATATTTGAACTTTGCATTGGCGTAGAGACTACCTGTGCGATCACCTCGGAGTCTGATTTAGCAACTTGAGCAGAACCGCTCGAGACCAATCCACTTGATCCCGAATTAATTAATGAATTCGTTGAGCTGGTGTATGCACTAACTGGTGAGCTCATTTTCTATTCTCCTCAGCATTTCTAATAACTATGATTCAAATGATAACCTTGTTTTGCCATCGTTATTTTAATAAAGATAGGACAACATTATTCATCTGATTCGCCTGCGCCAACATTGCTGTCGCTGCTTGTTGTAAGATCTGACCCTTCGTTAACTTCGCAGTCTCAGCTGCAAAATCAGCATCCATAATTGCAGAACGCGATGCTTGCAAGTTAGTACTGTAAGCCTCTAAGTTCTGGTTAATGTAGCTAATCCGGTTCTGAAGCGCACCCATGTTCGAGCGTTCCTCAGAGATCTTATCAATCGCGGTATCAATAAATGTACCCAAGGTACTAAAGGCAGTAGCCCAAGTCGATTGACCGACGGTATTGGCATAACTATTGAGCAGTTGAATCTGGCCGCCCAGGTTGGTCATGGCATCAAAACCTGCCAGAGTGCTATTGGTATCGCCCATATAGTCTGTGCGCACGTTAATAGCGTCATAAATGACCATATTGGGTGTCGAGGTTTCAGTACCACCTTGGAAATAGAGGTCTGATGGGGCGCCGGCTGCAGTAGTAACAGTCAGGGCATTAAGTCCAACTGCTAGCAAGTTGCCAGTAGAGGCTGCCCCAGTTTGAGTTACCTCAATTGAAATCCCAATCTTGTCAAAGTTAAAGACTTGAATGCCCTTTGCAGTTGCTGAGTAACTTGTAGCTGTTAGGGTCTGTGCGTATGTGGTACTAAAGGCAGTACCGCTGTATGTGTTGCTGATTGTTCCGGAAAGTACAACGGAACCTGTAGATGTTGATAGGGATGTCCCTGTAAGTAAAAACGTACCCACTCCAGTAGTGTTAATTGATATACCTGTAATGGAGGCTAAAGTACCAGTAGCAGCTCCTACAGAAGCCGTACCGGATGATCGACCAACTGTGGCCGCAATCAATGCATTGCCGTTAAATTTAGTACGGGCCGCAGTGTTGTTGATTTCAGCATTGAGTTCATTGATCTCATCAACAATCTGGGTACGTTGACTAGCTGACAAAGAGCCATCATAGCCTTGGGTTGCCAAAGTCTTCAAACGCAAGAGCATGTCATGAATCGTGCCCATCGAAGTATCAGCTACCTGAATAAGGTTAACCGCATCGTTCATATTGCGACGTGCCTGATTAACGCCATTAATCTGATCTTGCATCGATTGTGAAATGGCCAGTCCAGCCGCATCATCCTTTGCAGAACTGATGCGTAGACCAGAAGATAAGGCTCTAACCGAATTTGCCAAGCTATTTTGAGCGTTAGACAAATTATTCTGGGCGTACAACGAGGCCAGGTTGGTATTAATGACGGTAGGCATGACGGTTACTCCTAATCGTTAATAGTCTGTGAAAATTACTTTAATAAGGATAGGACAACGTTTGGCATCTGATTCGCCTGCGCCAACATTGCTGTCGCTGCTTGTTGTAAGATCTGACCCTTCGTTAACTTCGCAGTCTCAGCTGCAAAATCAGCATCCATAATTGCAGAACGCGATGCTTGC
>VGIH01000026.1 GCA_016867965.1 Betaproteobacteria bacterium
TTGAATACCAACGGGCATATTAGCCTCCAGTCACCGGGGGGAAGAAAGCAACTTCAGCACCTTCCAATAAAACAGTGTCTGCGCTGACCATTTGCTGATTGAGGGCACAACGCAATACCCGGTCATTGGACAAAATGTCAGCCCAAGGCGAGCCTCGCATCATTAAGAAAGCACGAAGATCCGCAACTGTTTTGACAGAGTCGGGAATCACAAGCTCCTCTTGCGCCACACCTAACCCCTCGCGTATCGAGGCAAAAAAACGCAAATGCAGTTTCATGGTAATGAATTAATAAAGTAGTCCACTAAAGGGAATATAACGAACCATATCACCCTTTTTAAATCCCTGTCCGGCAGGGCAATCAATCAATCCATCCCCCCAGGCTGCGCTGGTCAAAACGCCCGAGCTCTGATTTGGAAAAAGATCAAGGCCGCCATCTTGATTCATTTTGACTCGTAAAAACTCATTGCGACGATCTGGCTTTAGCCAATCAAAATCAGCGCGCACTAAAAAAGATGGCGGTGTGAAATCAGATCGCCCTTGAAGTTTTAAGATAAATGGACGAACAAATAGAATGAAGGTCACAAAACTAGATACTGGATTACCAGGAAGGCCAAGAAACCATACCTCACTGTTTGTCTGATTTTGTTTGCGAACCGCCCCAAATGCCAGTGGTTTTCCAGGCTTCATTCCAATCTGCCATAAATCCAGTCGACCCTCGGCATTAACAGCAGGCTTAATGTGATCCTCCTCACCCACCGAAACTCCACCCGACGTAATGATTAGATCATGATCTTCGCTGGCAGTTCGTAGTGCCTGACGAGTTGCCTCGAATCGATCAGGGACAATACCGTAATCCGTACCGATACATCCCATGCTCCGAATAAGACCTAACAAGGTGTCACGGTTCGAGTTATAAATACCGCCTGGCTTTAAAGGTTCACCAGGCAAGGACAACTCATCGCCCGTAAAAAAAGCGGCTACCCTCACCCTTCGCTTAACTGGTAGTTGTGCATAGCCAGCAGAGGCGGCAACGCCCAGGTGCTGGGGTCTTAAAACAGTGCCGGCCGATAAAGCGACCTTTCCGACACTTAAATCTTCACCGCGTCGACGAATCCATTGTCCTGCATTAGGAATGGTGTTAATTTGCACTAAATCCGATTGGGTCTGAGGTACACAGTCCTCTTGCATCACAATTGCATCCGCCCCTGGCGGTATCGGCGCACCAGTAAAGATTCTGGCAATCGTCTTTGGCTTGAGCGGCTCACCAACCGATCCCGCCGGAATGCGTTGATCCACCTTTAAGGTAACGCCCGGCTTCGAAATATCCTGTGTAGCTACAGCGTAACCATCCATGGATGTGTTATCGAGCGGCGGCACATCAACCGTACTAACAATATCCTCTGCAAGTACACGCCCTAGCGCATCTTGAGTTGGCACTGACTCATGGGCCTCAACGGGCACAGGGTTTTTCAGTAAATGCGATAAAGCGTCGGCTGCACTCAGCAGTGGTGGTTTATTACTAGAGGCTGGAGATGGGCTGATGGCCATGATCAATTAACGTGATCTTGGATAAAGGCTTTCACTGTAGGAGTGCTGGCCGGTACATTCGTCACACGTTGTGGCTTATTTTTAATGTCACGAAATGCTGGTGGGCAATCCGCGGGGCGACCCAATGCTTCTTGAATTGTTTCTTCAAACTTTATTGGTAAGGCGGTCTCAAGCACTAACATTGGGATCCCTTCTTGCAAATGCTCGCGCGCTACTTTAATTCCATCGGCAGTATGGGTATCTATCATAACGCCGTAGCGCTGATCAATATCCCGAATCGTCTCTAGACGATGATGATGGGTACTCCGCCCGGAAACAAATCCAAATTTTGAGATGGTTTTAAATGCTAAATCGTCTGATAAATCGAACCCGCCTTCAGTCTCTACTTTTTTAAATAATTGGGCAGTACGCTTGCCGTCACGACCAAGTAGATCAAAAATAAAGCGCTCAAAATTACTTGCCTTAGAAATATCCATCGACGGGCTCGAGGTATGCAAAGTCTCCGCTGATTTACGGGCTCGGTAAACGCCAGTTTTAAAGAACTCATCCAACACATCATTTTCATTGGTAGCCACTACGAGTTGAGCAATGGGCAAGCCCATCATTCGGGCAATATGTCCTGCACAAACGTTTCCAAAGTTACCGGACGGCACCGCGTAGGAGATTTTTTCCTCACTCGACGAAGTTGCTAACAAGTACCCCTGAAAGTAATACACCACCTGAGCCAGAACCCGACCCCAATTAATTGAATTCACTGTTCCAATCCGATATTTGGCTTTGAACTCCAAATCATTACTAACTGCTTTCACGATATCTTGGCAATCATCAAACACCCCGTCAACAGCCAAATTAAAAATATTGGGGTCTTCCAAGGAGTACATTTGTGCCGACTGAAACGGGCTCATCTTGCCACGCGGCGACAGCATAAATACCTTGACGCCCTCTTTGCCTCGCATGGCGTACTCAGCAGCGCTCCCAGTATCACCCGAAGTAGCGCCCAATATATTGAGATCCTGCTTGGCACGCTTTAATGTGTACTCAAAGAGATTGCCTAATAGTTGCATGGCCATGTCTTTAAAGGCAAGGGTTGGGCCATTCGATAAGCTTAAGAGCCCTAACTGCGTCCCATGCTCCTTGCCCAACCAATGCACGGGAGTAATATCGCTTGCTAAATCGCTAGGACGACCATTGCAATAGACCTGCGCGGTATAGGTCTTGCGAAGTGACGCTTTTAAATCATCAGCGGGAATATCGTCGCAATACAAACGAATAATTTCAAATGCCAAATCGGGGTACGACAAGCCCCTCCAAGAATTTAACTGCGTACTAGTCACTTGAGGATAGTGAGTTGGCAAATACAACCCCCCATCGGGCGCTAAGCCCCCTAATAAGATTCCTTGAAAGGTTTGTTCTGGGCTTGCGCCTCGAGTCGATTGATAACGCATATGCAGAAACTTAATCTAGGAAAGATTTTCAAGACGAATCTTAACGATCTCACCAATCACTGTTTTCAGATCTTGCATCTCCAGTAAAGCAGCCGTCATATTCTTTTCTTTAGTTTCATGAGTCAAGATTACAAGATCCGTCTGACTCTCCCCTTCAGCGGCCTCTTTTTGCAATAGCGCATCGATGGATACGCCATGCGCAGCCAAAATCCGTGTGATATCGGCTAAGACGCCAGCCTGATCAGCAACCGCTAAGCGCAAGTAATAGCTAGTCGTTACCTCTGCGATCGGCAGGATCGGGGTATTTTGTAAAGCATCTGGCTGAAACGCCAAATGTGGTACACGATTTTCAGGATCTGCGGTTTGCAAACGCGTGACATCGACCAAATCAGCAATGACGGCAGAAGCGGTTGGTTCGGAACCAGCCCCCTTACCGTAATAAAGGGTGGTACCGACAGCGTCACCGAATACCTGTACAGCATTCATTGCGCCTTCAACGTTTGCTAGTAAACGCTTCGCAGGCACTAGAGTTGGATGGACACGTAACTCAATGCCGCTTAGGGTCTTCTTTGTAATCCCCAAAAGTTTGATGCGATACCCAAGTTGTTCAGCGTATCGAATATCAATCGCTGATAGCTTAGTGATGCCTTCAACATGTGCTTGGGCAAATTGCATTGGCACCCCAAACGCAATCGCGCTCATGATGGTTGCTTTATGTGCCGCATCTATTCCTTCAATATCAAAAGTTGGGTCTGCTTCAGCGTAGCCCAAGCGTTGCGCCTCACTCAACACAGCATTAAAGTCCAAACCCTTGTCGCGCATTTCTGACAAGATAAAGTTGGTGGTGCCATTAATAATTCCAGCAATCCACTCAATGCGATTTGCACTCAAGCCTTCACGCAATGCTTTGATAATTGGGATTCCGCCTGCGACCGCGGCTTCAAATGCAACCATGACTCCTTTGTCATGCGCCGCTTTAAAAATTTCATTGCCATGAACAGCAATCAATGCTTTGTTTGCGGTGACGACATGTTTTCCATGCGCAATCGCCTCAAGAACCAAATCCTTAGCAATGCCATAGCCCCCAATGAGCTCAACCACTATATCAATTTCTGGGTTCTTAATTATGGTGCGCGCATCACTCACCACCTGAGCCTGACCTTGAACTAGATCTTGGGCCCGCTGCGTATTCAAATCCGCCACCGTATGAATCCGAATGCCCCGTCCAGCACGCCGCTGTATTTCCTCTTGATTACGAGTGAGAACAGTGAAGACTCCGCTACCAACAGTACCAATACCAAGAAGTCCGACTTGAATAGGTTTCATGATGCTTTTGCAATGGTTAACTTAACCGGCTTTGTTGCGTGTTTATTACGATAACGTTCTAGGAAGTGTGCAATTCGCCCAATGGCCTCCCGCAGGGTATCCTCATGCGGTAAAAACGTGATCCTAAAATGATCTGGATTGGGCCAATTAAACCCACTACCCTGCACAAGAAGTACTTTCTCTTCTCTTAAAAGATCAGTAATGAATTGTTGGTCGTCTTTAATCGGATACATCTGTGGATCGAGTTTTGGAAATAGATATAACGCCGCTTTCGGTTTGGCCACCGTAACACCAGGAATCTCACTCATCAGCTTGTAGGCTAAATCACGTTGGCGAGTTAAACGTCCATCCTTGGCTACTAGATTATTAATACTTTGATAGCCGCCTAAAGCAGTTTGAATCGCATATTGTCCAGGAACATTCGCGCAGAGCCGCATCGAGGAGAGCATATTTAGACCCTCAATGTAATCGGCAACCATGGCCTTATCACCAGAAACAACCATCCAGCCTGAGCGGTAACCGCAGGAGCGGTAGTTCTTTGACAAACCATTGAAGGTAATAGTGACCACGTCGGTCGATAACGATGCGAGCGAAATGTGCTTCTCACCATCAAAGAGCATCTTGTCATAGATTTCATCTACGAACAGAATCAAGTTATGCTGGCGTGCAACCGCAATGATTTCCAGCAACACGTCTTTAGAATACAAAGCGCCCGTTGGATTATTGGGATTAATCACCACGATGGCCTTGGTGCGCGGCGTAATCTTGGAGCGAATATCGTTTAAGTCAGGTTGCCAATCCTTCGACTCATCACACAAATAGTGATACGGGGTCCCGCCCGATAATGAAACGGCCGCAGTCCATAAAGGGTAATCGGGTGCTGGTACCAATACCTCATCGCCATTGTTCAAGAGTGCATTCATTGCCAGAACAATTAACTCAGAAGCCCCATTGCCGGTGTAAATATCATCTAAGGTAACGCCCTGGATACCCTTTTCTTGGCAGTACTGCATGATGGCTTTACGTGCCGCAAAAATCCCTTTGGAATCTGAATAAGCGGACGCGTTTCCCAGATTACGAATCATATCGAGCTGGATTTCTTCAGGGGGATCAAAGCCGAACACGCCAACATTACCAATATTTAGCTTGATAATTTTGTGCCCTTCCTCTTCCATGCGTTGCGCAAGCTCAAGTACAGGGCCACGAATGTCGTAACAAACATTATTTAACTTATCGGACTTTTTTATTGGTTTCACAGTATGGTCTTCTTAAAGGTTAAGCTCTTGATATTTAGAGAAAATTTACTAGCTATAATCCTCTAATTATGACAGAGCCTCAGCGTGAAGTTACATTCTGACCCACAATCCAGCCAAAATACGATCACCGGCTACGGAATTGGCTTTATTGAGGTCAACAAAACCCCGTATTTTCATGCCCTTATCGTTCAGCCTGATAGCGCAGTGATAGCGTGGCCAGTTGAAGAAAGCCGCGAGCTCATAGAAGATCATTTTTCGATGATTAGCGCCTTGCAACCCGAGTTGGTGATTGTAGGCACCGGTAAGAAGCAGGTGTTTCTGGACCCCAAAATTCTGCAGCCTCTGATTAAAGCCAAAATTGGTTTTGAGATGATGGACTCACAAGCAGCCTGCCGCACATACAACATCCTAATGGGCGAAGGACGCAAAGTATTGGCTGCCATCCTCTTAGAAAAGAATTGACGAGATGCTTGCCGAACGCCATCTCACACCATTGAATTCGGTTGCATTATTAGCTGTTTTCGTCCTCGCGAGCGTTTTATGGTTTGCAACGCTTGACTATCGACATCTAATTCCAACGGACGAAGGTCGCTACGCCCAAATGGCCCGCGAAATGATGGTGAGCGACGATTACATCACGCCCCGCTACAACGACTATAAATATTTTGAGAAGCCGCCACTGCATATTTGGGCCTCGGCAATTACATTTCAACTCTTTGGGCTCGGGGAATGGCAAGCGCGCTTCTGGAGCGGACTAACTGGTTATCTCACTATTCTAATAGTTGGATTTACTGCAGCCCAATTGTTTGGCCGGGTTACCGGGTATTTAGCGGCACTCATTCTTCTCTCAAGTCCTATGTGGGTCGTGGGTGGACATTTCAATGCCCTCGATATGGGCTTATCGGCTTTTCTCAACCTGGCTCTGTGCTCGCTCTTGCTAGCTCAACATGCCTATGAACATCAGCGCCCCCAATCGGGTCGCCATTGGATGTGGGTCTGTTGGCTGGCAATGGGCCTTGCCACCCTATCAAAAGGGCTGATTGGCATTGTGATCCCAGGAATGGTGTTATTTGCTTACATCGTGACGCGCTTTGACTGGAAAATTCTAGGTCGATTACATATTTTTAGCGGATTAGTAATTTTCCTGATCGTTACTGCACCGTGGTTCATTGCGGTATCGATAGAGAATCCCGAGTTTGCCCACTTCTTCTTTATTTATGAACACTTTGAGCGCTTTACCGCAACTGCTCATGGACGTACCGCCCCATTTTATTTTTTCTTGCCATTAGTGCTTATTGGCTTTTTGCCCTGGATGCCCCAGTTCTTTCAGTCTGCAAGGCAAACCCTCATGCAATACCGCATGCAATCATTCTCAGCCTCATGGATGCTTTGGGCATGGTTTGCAGTCATCCTTATTTTCTTTAGCATTTCCCGCTCAAAATTACCGGGCTACATCATGCCGGTATTTCCAGCCTTAGCTATTTTGGCAGGCAAGTCAATCGCCGATTATTTAGAGTCCCATGCACATCTTTTAATCGGGTGGCGTCTCCAAACTTTATTTTTTACTTTGCTTGCCATCACGGGATTTTTCTTTCTATCCGAAGTTGGACGTAATGGTCAGCCTGATGAGGTCGATGCCTATCAGGCATACACCGTCTGGATAGTTGTGGCTCTCTCCTGTTTATTGGTATTTAGCCTGGTGGCAAGTCTCCTAGCTAAGCGCAATGCGCTTCTCAGTATTGCGCTATTCGCTTTTGGCTTTTTCCTGACCGCCACCATCGCTGGAACAGGGCATGAAACCTTGGGTCGCGCGGTGTCTGGCTATGACCTGTCGCAAAAGGTCAAGTCACAAATCCCAAGCGATGCAAAGATCTACTCGGTTCGTTTGCTCGATCATACAGTTCCGTTCTATCTGGAGCGCAACACCATCATGGTTGAATTTACCGACGAGCTGACCTTTGGCGCCAAACAAGAACCCCAAAAATGGATACCGACGCTCAATGAGTTTGTGATCGTCTGGAACCAAGATCCCAACGCCTTCGCACTCATGAGCCCAGGCCAATATGAGGAGCTCAAAGCCCTGGGGCTTCCTATGGAAGAATTGGGTCGCGACAGTCGACGTGTTGTAGTTCGACATCCACGTGAGGCTTTGCGACAATAGGTCAATGAGTCAACCATTTATCCCCTTTACAAAGCCAACGATTGATGAGGCGACCATTGCAGCGGTTGCCGATGTATTGCGCTCCGGTTGGATTACTTCCGGCCCCAAGGTTTTAGAGTTTGAATCTGCTCTAAGTGCTTACCTAGGAGGCGCAACTGTGCGCTGCTTTGCAAACGGCACGGCTACCATGAAAATTGCTCTTCAGGTCGCTGGGATTGGGCCGGGCGATGAGGTGATTACAACTCCAATTTCGTGGGTCGCAACTTCCAATGTGATCCTGGCTGTGGGCGCAAAACCTGTTTTTGTTGATATTGATCCAAAGACCCGAAATCTCGATCTCCATCAAGTCCAATCTGCGATTAATAACAAAACTAAAGCCATCATGCCGGTGTATTTGGCTGGCTTGCCTCTTGATATTGATGCCCTGTATACGATTGCAGAGAATCATCAATTACGTGTGATCGAGGACGCTGCTCAAGCGCTCGGATCTTCCTGGAATGGTTTGCGTATTGGTGCTAAAGGCCGGCATGATTTAGTGAGTTTTAGTTTCCAGGCGAATAAAAATTTGACGACTATTGAAGGTGGTTGTCTAGTCTTCAATACCGATCGCTATGGCGGAGATCAAGTGAGTCTCGCTGAAAAACTACGTCTGCAAGGATTAGTGCGTCATGGGCCAGATGGTATGGAGGTTGACGTTCTTGGCGGCAAAGACAACTTAACTGATGTGAATGCTGTTATAGGTCTTCATCAATTAAAACAACTGGAGCGTTTTCAGGAACAACGTATTGCTCTCGCACGTCATTATTTTGATCGGTTCGAACAATCGGGTTTGAGCAAAATAGGTTTAGGCCTACCAATCGCCGATTTTGTGAACAGTAACTGGCATATGTTCCAAGTCCTACTGCCATTAGAGCGCTTAGGTCAAACTCGGAGCCAAATCATGCTTGTGTTAAAAGAACGTGGGATAGGTACCGGGGTGCATTACCCCGCCATTACTGGCTTTGCACTGTATCGTCAGCGAGGGTACTCTCCAGAAGCAACACCGGTTGCCAATCAAATTGGTCAATCGATCTTAACTCTGCCACTTTTCCCTACCATGACCGAAGCCGATATTGATCGTGTGGTCAAGGCTCTGCAAGAGGTTTTAGCATAACCATCCCTACATCAGGCAAAATGTGGGCATGAACAGTCTTACTCACCCACGTTTGAGCACCGTAATCCCGGTTTACAACGAGGAGGAGGGATTACAGGCTCTATTTGATCGCCTGTATCCCGCGCTTGATCATGTTGCAAGTCAATATGCACTTCCTTATGAGCTAGTTTTTATCAACGATGGTAGCAAAGATCGGTCTGCTGCAATGCTCGCCATGCAATACGAAAAGCGGCCCGATGTTACGCGGGTGGTCTTGTTTGCTAATAACTTTGGTCAACATATGGCGATCATGGCCGGTTTTGAATACGCACGCGGTGAATACATCATTACCTTAGATGCGGATCTACAAAATCCTCCCGAAGAGATTGGGAAAATTGTGCGCCAGCTTGAGGAGGGCCATGATTACGTTGGCACGATTCGAGAAAATCGCCAAGATTCCTGGTTCCGAAAAACAGCCTCGCGGGCAATGAATCGATTACGCGATAAGCTCACTCGAATCACAATGACCGATCAAGGCTGCATGATGCGTGGCTACCATCGTCGCATCATTGATTTAGTTCGGCAGTGTGAAGAAGCGAATACTTTTATTCCGGCACTAGCGTACACCTTTGCCAACAATCCAATTGAAATTACCGTTAAACATGAAGAGCGGTTCGCTGGAGAATCTAAATACAGCCTGTATCAATTGATTCGTCTTAATTTTGATTTGGTCACCGGCTTTTCAGTGATGCCTTTGCAGCTCTTCTCGATTCTAGGCATGTTATTGGCCGGTGCAGCCGGTTCGCTATTCCTGCTTCTCTTGATTCGTCGTTTTGTCTTAGGCGCTGAGGTTGAGGGTGTGTTCACACTCTTTGCGCTCACCTTCTTTTTAATTGGCGTGATGCTCTTTGGCCTAGGCCTTTTGGGGGAATACATCGGCCGGATTTATCAACAGGTACGTCAACGGCCTCGCTATATGGTAAGTGCTGTCCTCGAGCAATCCAAATCCTAAATCTTGAATCAAACTCCTAAGCACGCAGTTGTTTTTGCCTACCACGATGTTGGTGTTGCTTGTTTACAAGTCTTAATCGATGCCGGGATGCAAATTGATTTAGTCATCACCCATGCCGATGATCCCAATGAGACAATTTGGTTTAGCAGCGTTCAAAAACTCTGCGAGCAACGGGGTTTGCCATGCCGAATCGTGCAACCGAGTGCATTATTAAATTTGGTGCCTGAGATTAAGGTAATTGCACCCGATTATCTCTTTTCTTTTTATTACCGCTTCATGCTGCCCACTGGGTTACTTGAGACTGCAACCATTGCGGCTCTTAATATGCATGGCTCACTCTTACCTAAGTACCGCGGCCGCGCCCCAGTGAACTGGGCTGTGGTGAATGGCGAGACCGAAACAGGTGCAACCTTGCATGTCATGGAAGCAAAACCCGATGCTGGGGATATTGTGGGGCAAGTCGCTGTATCTATTGAAATTCATGAAACCGCTAAAGAGGTATTCGATAAAGTCAGTCAGGCAGCAAAGCAGGTGATGGAAAAGCTACTACCTCAACTCATGCAGGGCAAGCTTCCTCGGCGGCCCAATCCATTGACAGAAGGTTCCTACTTTGGGGGACGCAAACCCGAGGATGGTCGCATCGATTGGACAAAGTCAGCCATGTCAATTTACAACCTAATTCGGGCGGTGGCCCCACCCTATCCTGGCGCCTTTACTGAATTAAGTGGGGAAAAAGTGATTCTTACCAAAAGCTCGCTTCCACTCGATCCTGGCGTTGATCTCAGCACCAGTCAAGCCGCAATCCTCAAAAAGTCTGGGCTAGGGATGCATCTCGTCGATAATCGCTACTTCGGCCTGTGCGGCGATGGCAAAGCGCTTGAGGTATTTTTGGCTCAAGAGCATTAAATCGTTGGCTTCATAAGTTCATCAAAGGAATGGTGTTATGAAAAAGATTCTGATTTTGGGTGTGAATGGTTTTATTGGCCATCACCTCTCAAAGCGCATATTGGAGACTACGTCGTGGGAGGTCTATGGCATGGATATGCAAAACGACCGTATCGGCGATATTCTCAACCACCCTCGCATGCATTTCTTTGAAGGCGATATCACCATTAATCGCGAATGGGTGGAGTATCACGTTCGCAAATGCGACGTAATCCTACCGCTCGTTGCCATCGCTACGCCAGCAACCTATGTACAACAGCCACTGCGTGTATTTGAGCTTGACTTTGAGGCCAATCTTCCGATCGTTCGCTCAGCAGTGAAATACGGTAAGCACCTTGTCTTTCCATCAACCTCCGAGGTCTATGGCATGTGCTCCGATGCTGAATTTGATCCAGCCTCATCCAATCTGGTTTATGGACCGATCAATAAGCCGCGGTGGATTTATGCTTGCGCTAAGCAATTAATGGACCGAGTGATTTGGGGCTATGGCATGGAGGGCTTACGCTTTACACTGTTTAGACCATTTAATTGGATTGGTCCCGGCTTGGATAGTATCTACACCCCCAAAGAAGGTTCCTCGCGGGTGGTCACCCAGTTCTTGGGGCACATTGTGCGTGGCGAGCCAATCAATCTTGTCGACGGTGGCTCCCAAAAAAGGGCCTTTACTTATATTGATGACGGCATTGATGCCTTAATGCGCATCATCACCAATGAAGGTGATGTTGCCAATGGCAAGATCTATAACGTGGGAAACCCAAAAAATAACTACTCGGTCAAAGAACTGGCGACGATGATGCTGGCGATTGCTAAGAAAATACCGGAGTATGCAGTGATGGCTGGTCAAGTTCAATTAATCGAGACAACCTCAAAAAGCTACTATGGCGCTGGATATCAGGATGTCCAAAACCGAGTTCCTGCTATTGAAAATACGATGACTGAATTGGGTTGGAAACCGACTATTGCCATGAACGATGCGCTAAGCAAGATATTTGAAGCCTATCGCCATGATGTGGATAAAGCGCGGCATCTGGTTGAGTAACGCTTAATTCCATGGCAAAAATTGCACTAAAGGTTGATGTTGATACCTTACTCGGAACCCAAGTTGGCACGCCCAATCTAGCTAAACTATTTGCAGAACTCGGAATTCAGGCGACCTTCTTATTTAGCCTGGGTCCTGACCATACCGGTTGGGCATTAAAACGAATTTTCCGCCCAGGTTTTCTAAAGAAAGTATCGCGCACCTCGGTGGTAGAGCACTACGGTATCAAAACACTCTTATATGGAGTCCTGCTACCAGCGCCTGATATTGGCAAAACTGCTGCGCATGAAATGCGCGCTGTTGATGAGGCTGGTCATGAAACGGGGATTCATACCTGGGATCATGTCTATTGGCAAGATCATGTCTATCAACGCGATGCAGCATGGACTCGACTCCAAATGCAAAAAGCCTATGATCGTTTTTGTGAGATATTTAAACACCCTCCACTAACGCATGGTGCTGCAGGCTGGCAAATGAATGAAGCAGCTCTGAAGCAACTTGACGATTGGGGCATGCAATATGCCTCCGACGGTCGCTCCTCCCCCAATCTTGCGCCTTACCGCATTCAATTCAATTCCGTGCGAAGTAAGCACCTTCAATACCCCACCACACTTCCAACTTTTGATGAACTCATTGGAGTGGACGGAAGGGATGCTTTGGGGGCGGCTAAGGCAATTCTTGTGCTCACTCAAAGCAATCCTAATGATCAAGTCTTTACCCTGCACGCTGAGCTGGAAGGACAAAAGTTGTTGCCTGCCTTCAAAGCATTGCTCCAGGGGTGGCTGGCGCAAGGTCACGAACTGGTTACGATGGGTCAACTGCACCGTTCTTGGCTGGTGACTGGGCAACTCGATAAAATAGCCACTGAGCCATTTCAGTATGGCAGTATTGCCAATCGCAGCGGAGAACTGATGATCCAAATGCGCCATGCAACTAATTTAACATAACCATTGACGAGGGGAATTACGATGACAATTAAGATTGGGCAGACGATGCCAATGTGCGAGATCCCGGCAACATCAAACCTCACCTTCTCGCCAAAAGCGTATCAAGGTAAAAAACTAGTACTCTATTTTTATCCCAAAGATTCAACGCCAGGCTGCACCGTTGAAGCAGGAGAGTTTCGGGATCACATTGATGAATTTAATCAAGCCAATGCCTTGGTGGTTGGGTTATCACGGGATAATTTGCGTTCGCATGAGAACTTTCGCCAAAAACTAGGCCTCCCTTTTGAATTGGTTGCCGATACCGAAGAAAAACTGTGCAAGATCTTTAATGTCATCAAAATGAAAAATATGTACGGCAAACAAGTTCGTGGCGTTGACCGTAGCACCTTCCTCTTTGACAGCAGAGGCGTTCTCCAAAAGGAGTGGCGTGGCATTAAGGTGACTGGCCATGTGGCCGAGGTACTCGCTGCCGCCAAGGCAATGTCCTAGGGATTTATACGGTACTTGCAAAGACATCAATTTGGGTTACAGTATGGCTATATGCACCGTAAGCGATGGATGCCATTAAACCCGCATCGGGGTCTATCTAGGCCACGACGGGAGACCGGCCCCCTTGTAAATCGTGCATATCACCTCACCCTCTGCATCACCCTTCAAAACCGCCCTTCGCTCTTAGCAGGCGGTTTTTTCATTTAGGAAAAGTCCACGCATGCCATTACCTCCACTGCCCACCCAAATTGCTGATCAAGTCAATTTAAGTCGTCAGAAAACGCCGGATCTCAAAAATCCCCCCAAGAAGGTAAAAAAAGTGCTAACGCCAAGCTGGACCCAAGAGGTAGAACCAATTATTGATATGGATGATGATCTGTCTGCTGCCGAGGCAGCATTGGAACAGATTAAGACTATTGCTCCAGCCCAACACCTTGAAAAGCAATTGGACTCCAAACCAGAGCGGCCAAAGCGCACAGTGCGCACAGGTCCACCAAGTCTATTTGTATTAGATACCAATGTATTAATGCATGATCCATCGTCTCTCTTTCGGTTTGAGGAGCACGATTTATACCTGCCGATGACAACGCTTGAAGAACTCGATAACCATAAAAAAGGAATGAGTGAGGTTGCTCGAAATGCGCGCATGGTCAGTCGCTCGCTCGACCAACTCATTGCCGGTACCAGCGGTCAGCTCGATGAAGGAATCCCACTTAATAAATTAGGAAATCAGGATGCAACCGGGCGATTGTTCTTCCAGACCCAGTTTTCTAATGCCCCTTTGCCCGAGGGTCTGCCCGAGGGTAAAGGCGATAACCTCATTTTAGGGGTGGTGCGTGATCTGCAAAAAGCAAAGCCACAACAAGAAGTGGTCTTGGTATCCAAAGATATCAATATGCGCATCAAGGCTCGGGCTCTCGGTCTTCCTGCTGAAGATTACTTTAATGACCAGGTCTTAGAAGACCGAGATTTAATGTACTCGGGTGTGATGGCGCTACCGAGTGATTTTTGGCCCAAGCATGGTAAAGCCATGGAAAGTTGGGCCGACGGTAAGAGCGGCACGATGTTCTATCGGGTTACTGGCCCGCTGGTTCCCAGTATGCTCATTAATCAATTTGTGTATCAAGAAAATCCAGACGGCACGACACCCTTTTATGCCCTCGTTCGCGAAATCAACGGTAAAACTGCCCTACTCCAAACCCTGAAGGATTACTCGCATCAGAAAAATAATGTATGGAGCATTACCGCGCGTAATCGTGAGCAAAACTTTGCCATGAATCTGCTCATGAATCCTGACATTGATTTTGTCACGCTTCTTGGTCAAGCCGGTACCGGCAAAACTTTGCTCGCCCTTGCTGCCGGCCTTGAGCAAGTGTTAGATAGCAAACGCTATAACGAGATCATCATTACTCGAGCGACTGTTCCGGTCGGTGAGGATATTGGATTTTTACCCGGCACCGAGGAAGAAAAAATGCAGCCCTGGATGGGCGCTTTTGACGACAACTTAGAGGTTTTACATCGCAGCGATGACACTGCGGGAGAGTGGGGTCGCGCTGCTACTCAAGAACTAATTCGTTCTCGAATTAGGGTTAAAAGTATGAACTTCATGCGGGGTCGTACGTTTGTGAGTAAATTTCTGATTATTGATGAAGCGCAGAACCTAACGCCTAAACAGATGAAGACGCTTGTTACGCGAGCTGGTCCTGGAACCAAAATTGTGTGCCTTGGAAATATTGCTCAAATCGACACTCCTTATCTCACTGAGGGTTCGTCAGGTCTCACCTATGTGGTTGATCGCTTCAAGGGTTGGCGTCACAGTGGTCACATCACCTTGGCTCGTGGCGAACGTTCGCGACTAGCCGATCATGCTGCTGAAGCCCTGTAACAAAAATTTACTTCTTACTGTCGTGGTTGCACTGAGTGTATTGACACTCAGTGCTTGCTCCACCCCTCCCACACGAACAACCAGTGGAGCTCCAAGTAATCCTCGTATCGCCCACTTTAAAAACGATACGAGCGTCGGCAATGAAGGGATATCCATTGCAGCCATGGGCTTGGTTGGGGTCCCTTATCGCTATGGCGGCAATACCCCAGCCGGCGGTTTTGATTGCAGCGGCTTAATTGCTTACGTTTATCAGAATAGCTCGGGTATCAAGCTACCAAGAACGATTCAGCAAATGAGTAATGTCGGTACCGGCATTGGTCAACAACCTCCAGCTCCAGGGGATTTGGTGTTTTTTAATACAACTGGGGAACGGTACTCCCATGCTGGAATTTATGTCGGCCAAGGTCGTTTTGTGCACGCTCCCAGCGCAGGAGGAACGGTCCGCCTTGAACGGATTGATTCGCCGTACTGGGCAGCGCGTTATACCGAAGCCCGCCGAATTACAAGTAATTAAAAGGGGCTAAAGCCGCCACCATACGAGGCCGTATTGGGGGCTAAATTATCAAACTTGGTGAACTGCCCTTGCCAACTCAGACGGACAGTTCCAATCGGACCGTTACGTTGCTTGCCAATGATGACTTCAGCAACACCTTTATCGGTGGTGGTATCGGGGTGATACACCTCGTCACGATAAATAAACAGAATTAAATCCGCGTCTTGCTCAATCGCCCCAGACTCGCGCAGGTCGGACATCACAGGTCGCTTGTTAGGGCGTTGCTCAAGACCACGGTTTAGCTGAGATAAAGCCACCACTGGGCACTGCAGCTCTTTAGCTAGTGACTTTAAGGAACGTGAGATCTCAGAAATTTCAGTGGCCCTATTTTCACCACTACCGCCCGAGCTACCACTCATTAATTGCAGGTAATCGACCACAACCATTCCTAGGGTGCCGCCATAATTACGCGCAATGCGGCGAGCCCGGGCGCGCAACTCAAGGCACGTCAACGATCCAGTCTCATCAATAAGGATTTGGGTGTTACTCAGTCGAGCAATCGCATCGGTGACCCGAGGCCATTCGTCATCATTCAATTTACCCGTTCGCATCCGGCTTTGATCAACTCGACCAACCGATCCGAGTAAACGAGTTGCCAATTGCGCTCCAGACATCTCCATCGAGAATACTACTACTGGAAGCCCTTCATGCAATGCCACATTCTCAGCAAAATTAAGGGCTAACGCGGTCTTACCCATCGAGGGTCTGCCGGCCACAATGACTAAGTCCCCTTTTTGTAAACCACTGGTTTGTTTATCAAGATCAATAAAGCCCGTTGCGATTCCAGTGATGTCGCTCCCACCATCGCGGTTATATAACTCATCAATACGCGCAACGACCGCCTTTAAGAGGGGCTCGATTTCGAGGTAATCCGCTTTGCGACTCCCCTCTTCACCAATTTGTAGGATGCGTGATTCTGCTTCGTCCAGCAAAGTGCGAACTGATCGGCCCTCAGGCATAAATGCCGTATTAACAATACTGTCTGAGACTTCAATTAAACGTCGCAAGATACTACGATCACGAATGATTTCTGCGTAGCCCTTAATATTGGCTGCACTTGGAGTGTTTTGCGCTAAGGAATTTAAATAATCGATACCAATCAAATCCGCTTCAGGCTCATTCTTAATCGCCTCGAACACGGTGATGACATCAGCTGGTCGGTTGTCGCCAATTAAACGTTCGATCACGCGATAAATTAGGGCGTGCTCACTACGATAAAAATCGCGCTCGGAGAGAACGCCGCCTAAACGATCCCATGCGGTGTTATCCAAAAGCAAACCGCCGAGAACCGATTGCTCAGCCTCGACGGAATGGGGTGGGACTTTTAGAGCCTGCACAACCGCATCGCCAGGCCCAGGCATGCCTGGGTTCATCGGTACGGGACGGTTGCGAGGTTCAGCCATGAAGCTAGTGTACCGAAGTCAACTAGGCCTGCTCACCAATCACACGAATATTGATATCAACAACAACGTCAGTATGAACAGCCACTGCTACTGGGTGGTCGCCGACCACTTTCAATGGACCGGTTGGCATCCGAACTGCTGCTTTCTCGATCTGAAAACTCTTTTTCGCCAAAGCTTCGGCGATGTCATGATTGGTTACCGAGCCAAACAAACGGCCATCCACACCCGCCTTTTGACTAATCTCCAAAACTAAACCTTTAAGCTTCTCGCCAATAGCTTGTGCAGCTGCGAGTTTCTCTACAGCAATCTTCTCAAGCTCAGCACGGCGTGCAGCAAAGTCAGCAATCGCTGCCTCGGTTGCGCGACGCGCTTTGCGCTGGGGAATTAAAAAGTTACGGGCAAAACCATCTTTAACCCGGACAACATCACCAAGGTTGCCCAAATTGGTTACCTTCTCAAGCAGAATAACTTGCATTGTGGGCTCCTAATTATTTCTTATGTTGATCTGAGAATGGCAATAATGCCAAAAAGCGTGCTCGTTTAATCGCAGTATCTAACTGACGCTGATACAGCGCCTTGGTACCTGTTAAACGAGCTGGCGTAATCTTAGCGTTCTCGCCAATAAAGTCTTTGAGCGTCTCAACATCTTTGTAGTCAATTTGCTCAACACCACCAACCGTAAAACGGCAATAGCGCTTACGCTTAAAAAGTGGGTTTTGTGCAGGCTTCTTTTTGAAGTCTGTCTTTTTGTTCATTTTTCCAAAAGCCATAATGGTTTCCTATTAATTCAATGTAATCTTCGTAATATGAAAAACGAGGCGCTCATTTCGTAAGGTCTTTTGCGTTAAAAATCCTTCAAACCTCGCTGTTGCTCCCAAATCCATCGTTACCAACTCGTGATGAATATCGCCAATCGCTACTGCCTCAACATTCATCCGGATTTGCCGCATTTGATTTGCTTCGCCAACTTCACCATCATGATGCAGTTGACAATGAATGACTGGCAAACCAGCTGGGGTGTATCGAATGGCGTCTTTTGCGATCAGAGAAGCAGTCAGGATGAGAAGATTTGAACTACGCTTCACAATCAGACCGACTTTTACGAATCAAAGCCTCCTTTTCAACAATAATTAGGCTGTTGCTGGTGCATCAGCTTGGGCTAGTTTGCGAGCTTCTTCACGCTGCACCTCTTTCATCATGATGGATGGCTCAGTCTCAGCCTTCTTCATCT
>VGIH01000027.1 GCA_016867965.1 Betaproteobacteria bacterium
AAAGGTCCATTAACTGGGGCGATTGCATGCTCGAATTCGGGAGGATATTGGGGGGCTGAACTCAAAATGGCAGGTTGGGACATGATTATTTTTGAAGGTAAATCGCCCAAACCTGTTTATTTATTTATTCAAGATGACAATGCGCAATTGTTAGACGCCAGCTCCCTTTGGGGCCAATCGGTTTGGGAAACAGAGCCAAGTATTAAAGCTAAACACCAAGATCCACAAATTCGTGTTTCATGCATTGGTAAGGCTGGCGAGAATCAGGTTTTATTTGCATCGGTCGTCAATGATTTGCATCGAGCCGCAGGCCGCTCTGGAGTGGGCGCTGTGATGGGAAGCAAAAATCTGAAGGCGATTGCGGTTCGGGGAACAAAGGGAGTTGGTAATTTGAAAGACCCCAAAGGCTTTATGAGAGCGACAGCAGCTGCAAAGACTGTTTTAGCAGGGCATGCAGTGACTGGACAAGGATTACCGACCTATGGCACACAAGTGCTCATGAATGTGATTAACGAGGTTGGCGCTCTGCCGACGCGCAATCACCAGGATGTCCAGTTTGAAGGTGCCAAAGATATTTCGGCAGAAGCCATGGCTACTCCGCGTACTTCTGATGGTAAAGCGCAGTTAGTTACGAATCAAGCCTGTTTTGGTTGTACGATCGCTTGTGGCCGCATATCTAAAATAGATGAAACGCATTTCGCAATACAAAACAAACCGCATTACATTAAAGCATCGGGTGGATTGGAATACGAGGCTGCATGGGCACTTGGTGCAGCTAATGGAGTAAATGATTTAGAAGCATTGCAGTTTGCTTACATGGTTTGCAACGAGGATGGTATCGATCCAATCACATTTGGTACCACAGTTGGTGCAGTCATGGAAATGTATGAGATGGGTGCTCTTACTAAAGAACAAATTGGTATAGAAGCGCCGTTTGGATCAGCTAAGGCGCTTTGCCATTTTGCCGAGATAACAGCAAAAGGCGAGGGCTTTGGAAAAGAGATTGGACTTGGTTCAGCAAAGTTAACTAAGAAATATGGTCAGCCCGATTTATCAATGAGCGTGAAAGGACAAGAGTTTCCTGCATACGATGGCCGTGTTCTCCAAGGGATTGGTCTAGCATATGCCACTTCGAATCGCGGTGCCTGCCATTTACGCGGCTACACCGTTGCCTCTGAGGTCTTAGGAATCCCGGTCAAAACAGACCCAGTAGAGACTGATGGCAAACCTGAGCTAGTGAAAGCATTTCAAGATGCTACGGCAGCATTTGATTCGGCCGGAATTTGTATATTTACTAGCTTTGCTTGGACTTTAGCTGATGTCGCACCTCAATTACAAGCGGCTTGTGGTCATGAATTCACCGTTGAAAACCTAAACATGATTGGTGAGCGAATTTGGAATATGGAACGTGACTTTAATAACCGTGCAGGTTTTACGTATAAAGACGATAAGCTGCCAAAACGTTTAATGACTGAAGCTGCAAAGACCGGTCCCGGAAAAGGAACGGTAAGCGGTTTGGACAAAATGCTGCCTGAATACTACAAAGTGCGTGGTTGGGATAACGAGGGTCGGTTAAGTACAGAGACTCGTAAGCGACTTGGTTTATAGAAACATATGAATCACCTTATTTTGGGTAACGGCCCTGCTGGCGTTATTGCAGCTGAAGGCATTCGTCGTTTACGACCTAGCGATAAAGTTGTCTTGGTTGGTGCAGAGGATGCCCCCCCGTATTCACGTATGGCCATTCCATACTTGTTGGTAGGAGATATTAGCGAAGAGGGTACTTATCTTCGTAAATCTAAGGACCATTTCGCAAAACTAGGTATTCAGTTGAAAAAGGCCAGGGCACATTCCTTGGATATCAAGAATAAAAGCCTTAACCTAGGAGGCTCTGATTCAATTTACTTTGATAAATTATTAATTGCCACCGGATCGATCCCCATTCGCCCTCCCATTCCAGGGATTGACTTACCAGGTGTACACCCATGTTGGACCATAGAAGATGCAAGAGCAATTCAGAAGTTAGCTAAACCAGGAGCACGTGTCTTACAAATGGGCGCTGGTTTCATTGGCTGCATCATACTTGAGGCACTAGCGAGTAAGAACGTGATATTAACCGTTGTTGAGATGGGAGATAGGATGGTACCGCGCATGATGACTGAAGTAGCGGGAAATCTCATTAAAAAATGGGTTGAAAAAAAAGGGATTGCAGTCCACACCAATACTAAAGTGGAGTCAATAACCCAGTCACAATCCGGCTTGCTCGTAAAACTATCTCATGGCGAAACAATCGAAGTTGATCTTGTTATTTCAGCAACGGGGGTAAAGCCTAATATTGAGTTCTTAAAAAATTCTGGTTTGCAAATACAAACAGGCATTTTGGTCAATGAAGAAATGCAAACCTCTCATCCTGATATTTATGCTGCAGGTGACGTAACGGAAAGTGTAGATTTTTGTACGGGTGAGCGTATTATTAACGCGATACAGCCTAATGCGGCAGATCAAGCTAGTATTGCAGCAAGCAATATGGCTGGCGGTTATGCTACTGCCGTAGGGAGTTTACAAGTTAACGTTCTCGATACCTTGGGTCTTATTTCAAGTTCCTTTGGACAGTGGTCAGGTATTCAGGGAGGCCAGCATGTTGAGCGCTGTAATCCAGATCAGTATCAATATATTCGTCTTGAATTTGAGCAGGATCGGTTAATCGGCGCAACTTGTTTAGGTATGACCGCTCATGTTGGAGCGATTCGTGGCTTGATTCAGACGCGGGTTGCGTTAGGGGACTGGAAAGAGAAGTTATTGCATGATCCATTACGCATAATGGATGCATATTTGGCAAAGGCTCAAGCGCAAGCTAATTGGGTTGCTTAAGAGGAATGCAGATTACACTCAAGCTCTTTGCGAGCCTATCACACTATTTGCCAAAGCATGCAATCCGTAATGAATTTCAGTTAGAGATCGCTGAGGGTAGCACTATCTCCCAAGTGATCGAGCTACAAAAACTTCCGATTAAATTAATCCACCTTGTTTTACTAAATGGCCACTTTATTACCCCAGAAAAACGTGAGACCACGGTCTTAAAAGAAAATGATGCTCTTGCACTTTGTCCGCCCGTCGCAGGTGGGTAATGGTATTTAAACGGCTGATGGGATGTAATGCTGAAGACTTAATTCGTTGGCTACCTGAAGCACTCGGCTCTTATTATGAGCATTCAATGCTAGATATAGATGGCTTGCTGTATCGTGATATTCCGAATCCTTTGATTCGTCTCATTGGAAAAACTAAACCAGATCACCAAGTTTCCCTATTACGGATTCCGCAGTTAGAACTTAATATTGAAATCAGTAATTTAGTGCATGAAGACGTAACTTACATCATTCATCGTTTTGATCTTTATACTCGACGGGGTGGCGGTTAACTAGCAAAATTGTCTATAAATTGGTTTATGTTGCAAATTTACTTCAGAAGTCCCAGATTCCGTAAGCAAGTCACCGCTATTTTGGTAAGTGGTGGTTTTGCTCAACTCGTTTTTGCAAACAAGCCTGAGTATGAAGCTCCACCACTCGACGAGGTTGTGGTCTCAGCCAGTGGATATGACCAGAAAATTATGGATACTGCTGCCTCCATCAATCTTGTAACCATAAATCAAATTCAAAATGGACAAGCCCGAGACAATCTTTCTGAGCCATTAATCCGGGTACCTGGCATTTTTGCCCTCAATCGCCAGAACTACGCACAAGACTTACAAATATCATCTCGTGGTTTTGGGGCAAACTCGACCTTCGGTACGCGCGGTATTCGACTTATCGTTGATAACATTCCTGGAACTATTGCCGATGGACAGGGTCAGATATCCCATATAGATTTGCCATCCACTGATCGCATTGAGGTAATGCGAGGCCCATTCTCTGTACTTTATGGTAATTCATCGGGTGGCGTGATTCGTGTATTTACCCAAGATGGTGGCCCCAAGACCGAGACGCAACCTTACTTCGAAGTTGGTTCCTATGGACAACGTAGAGCTGGAATTAAAGTAAATGGTAAATCTGGTGAGCTTGGCTATGTAATTGATACCGGGCAATTCCATACCAATGGATATCGAGATCAAAGTGCTACTGATCGACGCAATGCCAATGCAAAACTCAGTCTTATGGGGGGTCCTGATACAAAGATAACGCTGATAGCAAATAACGTGAGCCTTAAAGCGCAAGATCCTACAGGATTAACTGAGAGTCAGCTAATTGCAAATCCCAAGCAGGCTGGTACAAGCGCCTTATCGCAAAATTCTCGCAAATCAGTTGATCAAACGCAAGTCGGCGTATCGATTGATTTTCGTGTTAATGCAAATAATAATTTTTTATTCTCTCCTTATTTAGGGCAGCGTCATGTTCTTCAGTATTTGACTTCCACTACTTCAGGATCTGGTGTGATTGATTTAGTTCGTTCTTTTTATGGCATAGATAGTAAATGGGTCCATCAAAATAAATTTTTTGATATTCCGTTGACTATGGTGACTGGTATTGACATGAATGAGAACGACGACCGTCGCCGAACGTATACCAATAGCGGTGGCACTGCAGTGTATAGCAGCACTGCCTCACAAGATTATGCTATGAGTGCCAAGAATTTCGATCAATATTTACAAACCGATTTTCGGTATTCAGAGCGCTTTGCTTTTAATGCAGGGATCAGAAACTCTCAAACCAATTTGAGCTCAACAACAAATAATTCCATAATTCTAAATACAGGCTCGACTGAATTTAGGGCTATGACTTATATGGCATCGTTACAGTATTACTTAAATGAGTTATCTAATGTATATGTA
Organism: Betaproteobacteria bacterium; assembly: GCA_016867965.1. Lineage (GTDB taxonomy): Bacteria > Pseudomonadota > Gammaproteobacteria > Burkholderiales > Burkholderiaceae > Polynucleobacter. The sequence continues at coordinate 4,826 of VGIH01000027.1, forward strand.
TCGTATGGTTCAAGTTTTGATACCCCAACATTAAATCAAGTTTTTTATAGCGCCAATGGGGCAGTTAATGGTTCTAGTTGTTCGTCTTCCTGTTCTAATTTTGGGCTTTTAGCCGCCCAAACGAAGCAAGTAGAGCTCGGTTTTAAATCAAGATTTTCAACCTTCATCAAAACTAATATTGCAGTATTTAATGCGGATACAACAAATGATATTGTTATCGGTGCATCAAATGCAGGGAGAAATTCGTTCACAAATGCTCCAAAGACAAACCGCCAAGGTATTGAGGGTAGTGCGCAATTTATGTTACCTAATAACTTTGAAACTAATTTGTCATATACCTGGTTGAGAGCAACGGTAAAGGAGTCGTATCTTACAAACTCTACAAATTTATCAACATTCAATACTGTTGCAAGCGGTAATCGAATTCCGGGGGTTCCCAATCAGGGTTTATTTGCCGAGTTACTCTGGGTCAAACCCAATAAGTCAGTCGAAGCTGCCATTGAAGCGAGGGCAAATGGGGCAATGGATGTTAATGATCTAAATACTCAATATAAGGCACCAGGTTATGCGGTAATGAATATTCGTGGAGTAGTGCGTCAAGAAATTGTTGGCGGTTGGTCTTTTTCACAATTCTTTAGGCTCAATAATGTGTTTGATCGCTCTTATGTTGGTTCAGTGATTGTGAATCAATTTTTCCTTCGCTCGTATGAGCCGGCACCGACTCGAAATTGGATGATTGGTGCTAAGGCGAGCTATCAAATTAAGTAGGAAATAGTAGTTTTCAGGTCAAACTATTGGGATCTATCTTAGGCAAAACCCTAATTCAAAACTGTATCTATTACGCTTAAAAGGAATTAAATTAGAGAATCTAAATTTATTTTTAAAGTAATTGAAGGAAGGGACATAAGAATGAACAAGCAACTAATTTCAGTAGTTACACTTTCGACCCTCGCCTCGTCCTTAACGATTCTGCAAGGCTGTGCGACCACCTCGGCCCCTAAAGCTGAGGCGCCCGCTTCAGTTCCTGTTGCCGCTGCTCCAGCTCCTGTTGCCGCTGCGCCAGCTCCAGCTCCTGTTGCCGCTGCGCCAACTCCGGCTTGGAAGCAGGGTATGGTGGGTGACATGGCGAACTCTAAATTAGCTCCATTACCCGGGAAAATGACCGTAACGCCAGCGAGCGAGATTCCAATTAATAAATTAAAACTACCTCCTGGATTCAATATCGAGGTGTGGGCTACCGGAATGCCTGGAGCCCGTGCAATGGCACGTGGCGATAACGGTAAAATCTATATTGGCACAAGAGCAATCGGTCGCGTCTATGAGCTTAGCGATAGCGGTAAAGAGCGAACCAGCCGTGTTGTGGTGGACAAATTGGTTCAACCTGCTGGTGTAGCTTTCCGGAATGGTTCTTTGTACGTAATGTCGATAAATAAAGTATTACGGTTTGACGGAATAGAAAAGAACCCAAATGTTATCCCAGTGGATCTCACCGCACGATTTAATTTACCCCCGGAGCAACATCACAACTGGAAATACATTGCTTTTGGACCAGACGGTAAGCTCTACGTTCCATTTGGAGCCCCTTGTAATATTTGTGAGTTACCAACACCAGAGTACGCACAAATTCGTCGCTACAATGCGGATGGTTCTGGTATGGAGATATTGGCAACCGGCGTTCGCAATACTGTCGGTTTTGATTGGCATCCCGCTACAAAACAACTTTGGTTTACCAATCATGGGCGTGATTGGATGGGCGATGATCGACCCAATGACACCCTGCATCGCATGCAAAAAACGGGCTTGAATTACGGTTTTCCATATTGCCATGAGGGTAATATGCCGGACGATCAGGTCAAAAAATCAAATCCTTGCGGGGGTGTTGAGCCACCCGTAGCGCTACTTGGCCCTCACGTTGCCCCAATGGGAATTAAGTTCTATACCGGCAATATGTTCCCTGCAGAATACAAAAATTTAGCATTTGTTGCTAATAAGGGCTCTTGGAATCGAACCAAAAAAACCGGATTTGACGTTGTAACTATTAAGGTCGGACCGGACGGAAAAAACCCTAAGATTACTCCCTTCATCACAGGCTTTATGAATCCAGACGACCAATCCTTCTGGGGACGTCCTGCATATTTATTACAGATGCCAGATGGCTCGATGTTGGTCTCTGACGAGCAATTAGGTGCAATTTATCGCGTGACTTACAAAAAGCAACAAGTAGCAGCTAAGTAATTCGCAGTATTGATGTGCAGCATCTACGAATAGCGACGTTAGCCTTAGGACTTATCTGGTCTAGTGCAACGTCGTTTTCTTTTGCCCAAGATATTAGCGCTAAGTTAAAAGTCTGTGGCGCTTGCCATGGCCCAGATGGCAATTCAAAGATTGCGGGCACTCCGTCTTTAGCGGGGCAGCCCAAGACCTTTCTAGAAAATCAGTTGGTGATGATTCGGGAGGGACTGCGCGATATACCCGCCATGAAAGGTCAGCTCGACGGTGTAAGTGATGCCACCATTGTGGCTATTGCTAAGTTTTACTCAAACAGCCCCACAATATCTCAAGCCGGACCTCGCAACGCAACTTTGTTTGAAAAGGGTCAAACCATTTCAAAAGAGGCTTTGTGTGGAACATGCCATTTGCCAAATTATGTTGGTAGAGATCAGATGCCACGTATTGCTGCTCAACGCGAAGATTATCTTCTCTATAGCATGAGGCAGTTTCGTTCTAATCAGGCTATTGGTAGAGATACAATCATGGCAGCATCGCTTTATGGCATGAGCGATGATGATCTAAAAGCCATTGCTCACTATCTTTCTCAATTAAAGTAAGCCCATGACTCTTCTTATTGACCGCGTTGACCACCTCGTTCTTACTGTTACGGATATTGAGAAGACTACCCAGTTTTATGAAAAGGCACTCGGTTTTGAGCGAGAGTTCTTTAAAGGACCGGAAGGGCAGCCACGTTATGCCTTGTTATTTGGTCAATACAAGATCAATCTCCAAGATAAAAATACCGAGACCCCAACGAAGGCAAAAGTGCCAACCATTGGTGCGGGGGATTTTTGCTTGATCTCGAAGGTGCCGCTCGATGACTTTATTGCGCATCTTCAAAAAGTTGGTGTGGCGATTGATACCGGGCCGGTGCAACGGCGTGGAGCGCTGGGGCCAATTCGCTCGGTGTATTTCAGGGATCCGGATGGAAACCTGGTCGAAGTGGCCGAATACATCTAAATTTCACTGTAAAGCACCACAAAAGCCCCCAAAAGGGGCTTTTTTTTTATTTCTTTAAATCACTGATTTAACTCAGTTATTTCCTTATTTTTCCATAGATGGGCATTTAGTCGCCCAAATATGTATATTTTTATTGACAAAGATATATGTAAAATTAGAATTACACTTAGGAAAAGTAGGTTAATACGATTTTGTGGCTGAGGGTGTCATAAAACCCGCGTGCGGGTGGAGCACGAGCAGTAGGGTGTCTTTCAAAGGGAGAAAACTATGTCAGACCCAAACAAGGTATGGCCCACCGGCTTAACGGAGGCTGAATCTGAAGAGTTACACCGTAATCTGATTCAAGGCACGCAGTTTTTTGGCATGATCGCAGCTCTTGCCCATTTGCTTGCGTACATTTATTCGCCTTGGCTGAAATAAGGAGATAAAAAATGATTTACGGAAAAATGTGGTGTGTCGTAAAACCATCCGTCGGGATCCCATTGTTCTTGGGCGCCTGTGCAGTTGGTTCATTTGCTGTCCATACAATGATTCTCAACAATACAACGTGGGTTAAAGCATTTTTGAATGGCAACGCTGATAAAGTCGCAAGCGCTTCGGGCTCATCAGCGGGAGCACCTGCAGCACCTGCAGTGAAGAAGTAAAGTACTTTAATTTTTCACTAGTCCGAGGTCGGCGGGCCTCGGACTTTTTGCATTTTGATAGTGAGTCTTGACGCCGGTTGATCCTGATGGTGAGATAGCTATAAATGAAACGCTTAAGCGAGAAACTAGTGCAATCCTGGGCCAGTCTTGGTCCTAAGTTTCTGCCGTTTGCGGATGCCGCTACCCCCGACTTACCCCTCTCGCGTCTTCTGCGACTATCTTTATTTCAGGTTTCGGTTGGCATGGCCTTAGTGCTGTTAATCGGGACACTCAATCGTGTCATGATCGTCGAGCTAGGCGTACCCGCCTCCTTGGTCGCAATCATGGTTTCCTTGCCATTGGTGTTTGCGCCATTTCGAGCATTAATTGGTTTTCGCTCGGATACCCATCGCTCTGAACTTGGGTGGCGACGCGTTCCCTATATTTGGCTCGGAACCTTAGTTCAGTTTGGCGGTCTTGCGGTCATGCCATTTGCCCTATTGGTTTTGTCCGGCGGTGGAAATTCGGCCAGCGCCCCAGCTTGGATTGGTCAGGCCTCTGCCGCCCTTGCTTTCTTATTCGTGGGGGCCGGTATCCACATTACCCAAACTGTTGGCTTGGCACTCGCAACCGATTTAGCCCCTCAAGAGTCGCAACCTAAAGTAGTTGGACTGATGTATGTCATGTTGCTCCTTGGAATGATTGTGAGCGCATTTGTATTTGCAGCGGTCTTGGAGGATTTTTCACCAGGCCGTTTAATTCAAGTGATTCAGGGGTGCGCAATCACTACGATGATTCTGAATGTGATTGCGCTGTGGAAGCAGGAGACCCGCGATCGAAATCGTCGTTTTAAGAATCCCCACCAACCCACTTTTAAACAATCTTGGGATCTCTTTTGTAAAGGCGATCACGCTATTCGTCGCTTAACCGCTGTTGGTTTGGGAACCATGGCATTCACCATGGAGGATGTTCTGTTGGAGCCCTATGGCGGTGAAATTCTTAAACTCAGTGTTAGTTCCACGACATTCTTGACGGCAACGTTGGCAATCGGTGGCTTAATCGGATTTGGCCTTGCATCGCGCGTTCTAAGCCGTGGGGCTGATCCATTTCGGATGGCCAGTATGGGGGCATTGCTTGGCTTACCTGCATTTATGGCGGTGATTCTGGCAGCCCCGCTAGCCTCCGCATCGCTCTTTAGCTTCGGGGTCTTTCTCATCGGTTTTGGAGGCGGTTTATTTGGTCACGGTACATTAACCGCCACCATGAACCTTGCACCACCGGAGCAGCGCGGCTTAGCCTTAGGTGCCTGGGGTGCCGTGCAGGCTACTGGGGCGGGTATTGCGATGGCGTTGGGTGGAGTGATTCGAGATCTTGTTAATTATTTCGCGATGAACAGTTATTTCGGTCCTGCTTTGATCGACCCGAGTACAGGCTATATTGCTGTTTATGCACTCGAGATCGTGCTCTTAATTGCGACGATCGTTGCCATGGCCCCATTAATCAAGCAACGGGTATTACCGCAACCCTTGCAAACAAGTTCGCGCGGTATGGGTCGTAGTTCTTAATCAAGGAGAAAGCAATGGAAGCTGGTTATGTTGTTGCGATTTTGATTGTTACGATTGGCGCCATGGTCGCCATCCGGAATATGAATCGCCGGAAATAAGTGTTGCCTAGGAATCGCTTTTGCGTTTTTTACCCAAAAACGATTCCACAATGATGGAGCAAAATGCTGCCCCGAGAAGGGCGGTAATCACGGCCATGATCGGCCCACTGATTTGCATGCCAAACTCGTAGCCAAATTTCAGGCCGATACCCACTGCAATCAGGTAAGGTATCAAAAAGAGGTAGTTGCGAAGCTTCTTCATAGGCATCATCTTAGCGGGAGACGTTCTGCTCAGCAATTTTGATGGGGTTGGATCATAATGAATCTTCAATCGGAAGGTTCATCATGGCGATCAAACAGTTTGCTATTTCCGTCTTCTCAATTTTCTCAATCGTATTTTCATTGGGAGCATTTTCAGCCGATACCTCATCTGACGAACCTGCTCCCTCATGGCAAGCTGAAGCCCAAAAAGAGATTAAGGCGAATAAATATGAGGCTGCCATCAAAACACTACTTGCAGCCAATCAGCCCAATTCAGCAGATTGGAATAACTTACTCGGTTATGCGCAACGCAAAAAGACCCCTCCGGATTTAGCCGCTGCGGAGCGCTACTATCAAGCGGCGTTAAAGATTGACCCAAAACATCGTGGCGCCTTGGAGTACTACGGCGAGTTGTTTTTAATGAAAAACGATTTAGCTGGAGCCGAACAGATGCTCGCTTGACTCAATAAGGCCTGCTTTTTTTCATGCGAGGAGTATCGCGAATTAAAAGATGAAATTGCAAAGTACAAGGCCCAAAAAGGCATAAAGTAGGCCCTTGCTGAAAATCGGGGCCCGGGTCTCAATATCTGAGAAAATAGAGTTTTGATTAATGAGTTTAAAGACCCGCCACCATGCCAGCAGGGAGAACCACGCTTTCAGAGTATTTAAGCCAGCAATCGGCCCAGCATCAATCTCTCCACCCTGATCTTGGTAAGCTTGTTCTAGAAATTGCTAAAGCAGTTCAAGAAATTGCTTTATTAACCTCCCAAGGAGCGCTTGCTGGAGTATTGGGCAGTTTAGAGAGTCAAAACGTTCAGGGCGAGACCCAAAAAAAATTAGATGTTCTCTCCGATGAGATTTTGATTCAGACCTTTCGATCTGGCAATCTCGTGGCTGGAATCGCATCCGAAGAGAATGATGAACCACTGAGTAATCCCAAGGGTGGATCCTTTCTATGTTTATTTGACCCACTCGATGGCTCATCCAATATTGACGTCAATGTCTCAGTCGGAACTATCTTTTCAATGCTGCCTGCAACCCCGAACACCACGCTTACAGCGAGTGATTATTTGCAAGTGGGGCGCAAACAGATCGCAGCAGGGTATGCGATTTATGGACCGGCAACAATGCTGGTCTTTAGTTTGGGGCACGGTACACACGGCTTTACCTTTGATGCGGCATCTGGCGAATTCATACTGACACATCACGATATTCAGGTTCCTGCGGACACTAGCGAGTTTGCCATTAACGCTAGCAATGAGCGCTTCTGGGAGCCACCCGTGAGTCTCTATATCAGTGAATGTAAGCAAGGTAAAACCAGTGTGCGGGGCCGTGACTTTAATATGCGCTGGATTGCGAGTATGGTGGCAGATGTGCATCGGATCTTGATGCGCGGTGGAGTGTTTATGTATCCCAAAGATACCAAGGATCCAAGTAAGCCAGGGCGCTTGCGTCTCATGTATGAGGCTAATCCCATGAGCTTTGTGGTGGAGCAGGCCGGCGGCCTCGGTTCCACGGGTCGTCAACGCATCTTGGACGTTCAACCGGAAAGTATTCATCAGCGGATCCCAGTAATTCTTGGGTCTAAAAATGAAGTAGAGCGTATTGAGAACTATCATCGCGATCATGATCGCGCGTAACACCAACCACACGAATGGATATGAGTACATCATCAATTAATCGTCGCGAACTGGCCAACGCCATCCGCTTTTTGGCCATCGATGCCGTTGAAAAATCGAAGTCGGGTCACCCGGGCGCACCCATGGGGATGGCTGACATTGCCGAGGTTTTATGGCGCGATCACCTGCACCATAATCCTGCCGATCCGGGATGGATTAATCGGGATCGCTTTGTGCTTTCCAATGGCCATGGATCGATGCTAATCTATGCCTTACTGCATCTCACCGGCTATGCCGTCAGTATTGACGATATTCAGAAGTTCCGACAGTTGCACAGCATCACGGCTGGCCACCCCGAAGTCGGCATCACGCCCGGCGTCGAAACGACTACCGGCCCCCTCGGCCAAGGCCTTGCCAATGCGGTAGGGATGGCTCTGGCAGAGTCGCTCTTAGCTAAACGATTTAATCGCCTAGACTATCCCATCATTAATCACCACACCTATACTTTCTTGGGGGATGGTTGCCTGATGGAGGGCGTGAGTCATGAGGCCTGCTCCTTAGCAGGAGTCTGGGGCTTAAATAAACTGATTTGCTTTTATGACGACAACGGCATCTCGATTGATGGGCATGTCGATGGTTGGTTTAGAGACGATACCGCCAAGCGGTTTGAGGCCTACGGTTGGAATGTCATTGGCCCCATTGATGGTCACGACACTAACGCAATTACACAAGCCATCGGGCAAGCAAAGAGCGAGTCCAAGCGCCCGAGCCTGATTATTTGTAAGACGACGATTGGATGGGGAGCCCCCAATATGGCGGGCACCCATGATGTACATGGCGCACCCTTGGGTGAGAAGGAAGCCCAAGCAACGCGCCAAGCATTAGGTTGGACCCACGCGCCGTTTGTGATCCCTGCATCCATCAAAGAGGCATGGAGTGCGCTTGCAGCGGGCAAAGCCAAACAAGCTGCTTGGAATGAGGCGTTTGCCATCTACCAGCGTGAGTTCCCTGAGCTTGCTAAAGAGTTACTGCGCCGCGTTGGCGAGACCTTCCCTGAGGGTTGGGCGAACACTAAATCACAACTCTTTGCCAGCATGAAAGCCATCGAGGCACCGACAGCCAGTCGCAAGTCATCGCAACAGGCCTTAGAGGTTTTGGTCCCAGCCTTGCCTGAGCTCTTGGGTGGCTCAGCCGATCTCACCGGTTCCAACCTAACCGCTGCAAAAGCCAGTGTCACCTGGCACCAAAAGCCCGATCAAGTTGCCAACTACCTGTCATACGGCGTTCGTGAATTTGGTATGAGCGCCATCATGAATGGTATTGCATTGCATAAAGGCTTCATTCCTTATGGTGGCACCTTCGCGGTGTTCTCGGATTACGCCCGTAATGCCATGCGCATGAGTACTCTCATGCACCAGCGTGTCATTTATGTGCTCACGCACGACTCGATTGGTTTGGGTGAGGATGGTCCGACCCATCAACCGATTGAACATGCCTCTAGCTTGCGATTGATCCCGAATTTTGATCTCTGGCGCCCTTGCGATGGATTTGAAACCGCTGTTGCATGGACTGCTGCAATTGAGCGTACCGATGGACCCAGCGCACTCTTTCTATCTCGCCAAAATTTACCCCAGCTCACCCAGGCGATCACGGAGGCCCAGGTATTAAAGGGTGCTTATGTCCTATCAGACTCTCCCAATCCTGAGGCAGTGCTAATTGCAACCGGCTCCGAAGTGAGTTTAGCGATGCAAGCCCAAGCGCTCTTACGTACTAAGGGTAAGTCGGTGCGCGTGGTATCCATGCCGTGCACCTCGGCCTTTGATCGTCAGTCTCGAGAGTGGCAAGACGAGGTCTTGCTCAAGGGTGTGCGACGAATTGCGATTGAAGCCGGGCAGGGCGATCTCTGGTGGAAGTATGTCGGCTTAGATGGCGCCGTCGTTGGGATCAATCGGTTTGGAGAATCTGCACCTGCGCCCGCGGTTTATCAAGCATTGGGTGTTACCGTTGACCGTATTATTGAACTTGTTTTGTCCTAGAGGAAAAAATGGCATTAATTTCATTAAGACAGCTTTTAGACCACGCCGCTGAGCATCATTATGGATTGCCAGCATTTAATGTGAACAATATGGAGCAGATCCATGCCATCATGCAGGCCGCTGAGCAGGTCGATAGCCCGGTCATTTTGCAGGCCTCGGCAGGTGCACGCAAATACGCTGGGGAGCCATTCCTTCGTATGCTAGTGCTGGCGGCAGTTGAACAGTATCCCCATATCCCAATTTGTATGCACCAGGATCATGGGGCTTCGCCTGCGGTCTGCCAAGCCTCGATTCGCAGTGGTTTCTCCAGTGTGATGATGGATGGCTCACTAAAAGAGGATGCTAAGACCCCGGCTGACTTTGTCTATAACGTGGATGTAACCCGTCGGGTTGTGGATATGGCGCATGCCGTTGGTGTTTCAGTTGAAGGTGAGCTGGGTTGCTTGGGTTCTTTGGAAACCGGACAAGCAGGTGACGAGGATGGCAGTGGCGCAGAGGGTGTGCTCGATCACTCGCAGCTCCTCACAGATCCCGATGAGGCAGCTGAGTTCGTTGCTAAGACGCAAGTGGATGCGCTAGCGATTGCCATTGGTACCAGTCATGGAGCGTATAAGTTCACGAGACCCCCTACTGGCGATATTCTGGCAATTGATCGTATTAAAGCGATTAATCAACGCATACCCAATACGCATTTAGTGATGCATGGATCGTCAAGCGTACCGCAAGAGTGGTTAGCAATTATTCGTGAACATGGCGGCACTATTAAAGAGACCTATGGCGTGCCAGTTGAAGAAATCGTTGAAGGAATTAAGCACGGCGTGCGTAAAATTAATATCGATACCGATATTCGTTTAGCGATGACCGGAGCAATACGGAAATTTTTCTCAGAACACCCAGAAGAATTTGATCCTCGCGCTTTCTTGAAAGTTGCCACAGCCGCTGCCAAAGGAATTTGTGAGGCACGCTTTAAATCGTTTGGATGTGCTGGGCAAGCAAGCAAGATTAAAGTGATCCCTTTGGAAAAGATGGCAGTGCGCTACGCCAAGGGAGAATTAAAAGCGATTGTGCAGTAATGATTGAGCAAAAGGAATAAAGAGGAAAACATGACGATCCGAGTTGCAATTAATGGATATGGCCGGATTGGCCGGATGGTATTGCGTGCGCTCTACGAAGAGGCGATGTTGCAGAATAAAAAACGCGATATCCAAATCGTCGCCATTAATGCGATGGGTGATATTGATATCAACGCACATCTCACCCAATACGACTCTGCCCATGGTCGTTTTCCTGGAACAGTGAGCATCGATGGCGATTACATGGTGGTCAATGGCGATCGGATTCGGATGTATTCGACCCGTAATCCCCTCGAAACCCCATGGGGCAAAGAGGGTGTTGATCTGGTGCTCGAGTGCTCTGGTAAGTTCACCTCCAAAGAAAAGGCCATGGTACACATTCAGCAGGGTGCCAAGAAGGTATTAATTTCAGCCCCCGGCGAAAAGGATGTGGATGCCACGATTGTGTATGGCGTCAATCAGAAGGTCTTAAAACCCACCGATGTGGTAGTCTCTAATGCAAGTTGCACCACCAATTGCTTGGCGCCCCTCGTTAAGCCGCTGCTGGAGAAGATTGGAATTGAATCTGGCCTCATGACCACGATTCATGCGTTTACCAACGATCAAGTGCTCACTGATGTGTATCATAAGGATAAGCGTCGGGCACGCTCAGCGGTGAGTAGCATGATCCCCACCAAAACCGGTGCTGCTAAAGCGGTTGGTCTCGTCCTGCCAGAACTGGCTGGTCGCTTTGATGGCTTTGCGATGCGTGTACCCACCATCAATGTCTCGGTCGTTGATCTCACCTTTATTGCCAAGCGTCCTATCTCCGTGGATGAAGTTCATCAAATACTGAAGGCGGCGAGTGAGCATGAGCTCAAAGGCATTCTGGGCTTTAATACTTTGCCCTTGGTATCGATTGACTTTAATCATGACCCCCGACCCAGTATTTATGACGCTTCACAAACACGGGTCTCGAGCGATGGCAAGCTGGTCAAGGTCTTGGCGTGGTACGACAACGAATGGGGCTACTCCGTGCAAATGCTCAATGCGGCACAAGCCCTGATGGCGGTATAAGGCATTGGCCAGTCGACCCTCTACCCGAAGACAGCCAGACCCCGACTCGGCCTTGGTTGACGATATTCGTCTACTAGGGCGCATCTTAGGGGATGTGATTCGGGAGCAAGAGGGCGTTGCAGTATTCACTTTGATTGAGCAGATCCGGGTCTTATCGGTCCGGTTTCATCGCCATGGCGATGAGAATGCCAATAAAGAGCTTAAGAAGCTTTTAAAGGGATTGAGTGCTGATGATGCAGTGAAGGTCATCCGAGCCTTTACCTATTTCAGTCACTTAGCAAATTTGGCAGAGGATCGTCATCAATTGCGACGCCAAGCCGCCCAAGAGCGTATTGCGAGTCAGCAGCCCGGTAGTATCGATTTGGCCTTAGAACGAATTCATGCGGCGGGTATTAGTAAAGCAACCATTGTTAAGACCCTCGCTGACAGTTATTTGTCGCCCGTACTGACCGCGCACCCAACCGAGGTACAGCGTAAAAGTATTTTGGATGCGGAGCGGAGCATTGCCCAACTCTTACTTACCCGCGATCAGATTAAGGATCGAGCTAAAGCCTATCAGCTTAAAAAAGATCTGTTGTGTGAGCGCGAGCTTGCGGATAACGAATTGCAGATCAAAGCGCGCGTGATTCAGTTATGGCAAACCCGTTTATTGCGCTATACCAAACTCAAGGTTGCCGATGAAATTGAAAATGCCTTGAGTTACTACGAGGCCACTTTTTTACAAGAGATTCCAAAGCTCTATGCTGAGCTAGAAGATCGTCTTGGACAATCCCATATCGCATCCTTTTTGCGAATGGGTCACTGGACCGGGGGCGATCGGGACGGCAATCCGAATGTCACTGCCCAAACCTTGGAATATGCCCTAAAACGCCAGGCCGAGATGATATTGCGGCATTACTTAACCGAAGTTCATTACTTGGGAACAGAGCTCTCGCTCTCTGCACTCTTGGTGGGATTTCCTAAGGCAATGCAAGCCTTGGCGAATCGCTCTCCCGATGAGAATGAGCATCGGATGGATGAGCCCTATCGACGAGCCTTAACCGGGGTTTACTCGCGACTCGCAGCCACATTAAAAGATTTGACTGGCGGTGATGCAGCAAGGCATGCTGTGCCACCTCAAAATCCATATCAAAGCGCCCAAGAATTCTTAGGTGATCTACAGATCATTGAGAGCTCTCTACGATCCCACTCTGCTGAGGCGCTCATTAATCAACGCCTTCGAGCACTTATCCGTGCAGTGGAAGTATTTGGATTTCATTTGGCCACTGTGGACTTACGCCAAAGCTCGGATCAGCATGAAGAAGTATTGCAAGAGTTACTCGCTGTTGCCAAGATAGAGAAAAACTACCGAGGATTAGATGAGACCACTAAGCAGACATTGTTAATTCGCTTACTAAATGAGGCCCGGCCCTTGCAGGTGGTTGGCGCAGAATACTCCCCGCACACGATCAGTGAACTTGCTATTTTTGCGCTTGCCAAACGTTTGCGTGAGCGCTTTGGTGTTGATGCGATTCGGCACTACATCATTAGTCATACGGAGACCGTCAGCGATTTACTAGAAGTCATGTTGTTGCAAAAAGAACTAGGTCTCATGCACGGCACCTTGGATTCCAAGGCGCGTATTGATCTCATCACCGTCCCCTTATTTGAGACCATTGAAGATCTTCGTAATGCAGCACCCATCATGCGCGACTTTTATGCCTTGCCGGGCATCGCCAATCTGGTGAAGCGTTCGGGTGCCGAGCAAGACATTATGTTGGGCTATTCGGATAGCAACAAAGACGGCGGGATCTTTACCAGCAATTGGGAGCTCTACCGCGCCGAGATTGCCTTGGTGGAGCTCTTTGAGCGCTTAGCCAATAGCCACAATATTCAGCTGCGTTTATTTCATGGGCGTGGTGGAACGGTTGGGCGTGGCGGTGGGCCGAGTTATGAAGCCATTCTGGCGCAGCCCCCGGGTACG
>VGIH01000028.1 GCA_016867965.1 Betaproteobacteria bacterium
GGCTAATGCCAGCATTAGTGGTGAGACCACCGCAGGTGGCTTAAGTCGTCTGCCTGATCTTTTAAAGCGGATTAAGCCGCGCTTGGTGATTATTGAGCTAGGCGCCAATGATGCCTTACGAGGGCTCTCCCTTTCATCTACCCAGAAAAACCTCAAAGAGATGATTGTGATGAGCAAGAAAAGTGGTGCTGAAGTTTTGCTGCTTGGGATGCAAATCCCTCCCAACTATGGTCAGGAATACACCAAACAATTTGCACGCCTATTTGTGACGCTGTCGCAATCAGAGCAAGTCCCCCTACTGCCTTTTTTCCTAGAAGGTGTCGCTACACGACCTGAGCTATTTCAGGCAGATCGGATTCATCCAAACGAACAGGCTCAACCAATCCTATTTAACAATGTGTGGAAGGCTCTCGAACCGTATCGAGAGCTTCTTAAAACTAATTAGGTTTGTTGCTAACGTAGGATAAGAAAGAAAACTCTATCCCAAGCAATAAGATCAGGTCAGATCTGATTCAAAATGGTAACTAGTGGTTTGATTTGCACTAATTTGATCTAGGCCAATCAAAATATCCTCAATCATCGAGACCGGTAAGTCAGGATTTTTCCTCGCAACTGCCTGAAGTTTTTCTAAGAATTCTGGTGATCGATAGAAATCTTCCACGAGCAATACTACTTCAGAGGATTAACAATCTTCACATCCGCCAGGATGCGCATGTGATTGAGGAAGGCTGCAAACTCTGCTTGAGCTGCCAATGCTTCCATTTGCTGTACTTGTGCGGCACGCATTTTTGGATCCCCGGCCGGTGGTTGTCGAACCTGATCAATGCGATACAGAGTAATTCCATCAGAGCCTTGGGCAGATAACACGACAGGTAGTTTGGCTGGATCAACCGCCATCACCGCATCCAACTGTGGGCCAACAAGATCGGTTGGTTTATTGCGTGAGACCCACACTGGCTTAGCAAATCCATTGGTGTCGTTGGGATTCTTTTGCAGGGCCTCAAAGCGCGTACCCGCTGCTTCGGCTGCTAGTTTTTGAGCAGCCTTTAGGCTGAACTGGCGACGTACTTCAGCGCTCACTTCTTTATAAGGCAGAACTTTTGCAGGATAGAAGGTCACAACGCGTGCCGACACAAATGTACCCGGAGCGATTTGTATTGCTTCAATATTGCGTTTGTTCTTCAGCGCTTCATCGTTGAATAAGGCTTGGACCACGCGTCGGTCATTCATGGGGTGATCTTTGGATAGGCTTGCTTGACCATTACGCCCCACCCCTTTAGCCGACTGAATCGAGAGCTTTAATTTATCCGCTGCGGGTTTTAAGCTGTCCGCTTGGTCATAAGTGATGTTCGCAAACTGATCAGCCTTGTCATTAAATACTTTAGCGTCTTCTTTAGGATCGGCCTTGAGTACTAAGAACTCCACATCAATGGTTTCTGGGGCTTCGAAGAGTTTAGTGTTTGCCTCATAGTACTCTTGCAATTGAGCATCGGTCGGGTTCACCTTGTTCACAAAATCAGTTGCAGTAAAGCGCAGGGCTTGAACTTGCCGTTCGGTCTCATACATGGTTGAGATCATGCTGGCTAATTTTGGATTCGGTAACTCGGTACGAGCCACTGCGGTGACCAGCTGCTGAATCATGAGGTCAAAACGTTGGGCGTTCTCAAATTGATCAACGGTCATCCCCACATTGGCTAAGAGCTGCCGATAGCGTGCTGAGTCAAAACTACCATCAGGTTTATACATGGCTTTAATCTCGGGGATCTGGGCTAAGCTTTGACTTAGAAAAGCATTACTAATACTTAGTTTGAGGTCGCGTACCGCAAATGCCAAGAGACGCTGTTGGATTAGTTCATCCAAAACCGCTTGGCGAAATGGCAGACTCTGCGCAATATGACTCGTTCCACCAAATCGCTCGGCTTGACGCTTGGCATTGTTATCCACTTCAACCGTGGTGATTGATTTGCCATCAATCTTGACGAGATCCGTATCTTTATCAAAAAAATCGGTGTAACTCGAGATACCAAAGAGTGCAAATGACGGGACAATAAAAAGGAGCAGGATAATCTGCGCTAGTTTTTGGTGTTTGCGTACGGAGTCGAGCATGGATTAAATAGGATGGTGGGTGCTAACGGGATCGAACCGCTGACATTCTGCGTGTAAGGCAGACGCTCTACCAGCTGAGCTAAGCACCCTTAAAACTGACAACCGAGATTGTAACTTAATGTTTGATTACATCTCCACTCGTGGGGCTACTTGTTTGCTTGGAAGCCTCGGCAGCCTTTTTGGCCAACTCTTCAGGGCTAGGATCGGGCAAGGGTTCAGGTTTGCGCTCGAGGGCAAGCTCTAAGACCTTATCGATCCAGCGCACTGGGACGATCTCGATTGCATTCTTCACATTATCTGGAATATCAATCAAATCCTTCACATTCTCTTCTGGAATGAGGGCCAACTTAATTCCACCACGGTGGGCAGCAAGAAGTTTCTCTTTAAGTCCGCCGATCGGGAGCACTTCGCCTCGCAAGGTGATCTCACCGGTCATCGCGATATCCGAACGCACTGGAATACCGGTAAAGACCGAGACCAAGGCGGTGGTAATTGCAATACCGGCAGACGGACCATCTTTTGGAGTGGCGCCTTCTGGGAAGTGAATGTGAATATCTTTTTTCTCAAAGCCTTCATCGATAATTCCAAGTCCCTTGGCGCGTGAGCGGACCACCGTTCTTGCAGCTTCAACGGACTCCTTCATCACATCACCAATAGAGCCGGTTCGAGTAATCGTACCCTTACCTGGCATTAGCGCTGCTTCGATAGTGAGCAAATCACCACCGACTTCAGTCCATGCGAGACCCGTAACCTGTCCAATTTGATTCTCTTTGGCCGCAGAGCCAAAATCAAACATGCGCACCGATAAGAATTTCTCAAGGTTGTCGGCATCAACTTTGATGGGCGCACTCTCTTTTTTGAGTAGCAACATCTTCACGGTCTTACGACAGATTTTGCTAATCTCGCGCTCGAGTGCACGAACGCCCGCCTCTCGCGTGTAATACCGAATGATGTTTCGAATCGCGCTCTCTTCAATGGTGAGCTCGCCATCCTTTAAGCCATTGTTCTTGTTTTGTTTTGGGATAAGGTAGTTCTTCGCAATACTGAGTTTCTCATCTTCGGTGTAACCCGCTAAGCGAATCACTTCCATCCGATCTAATAATGGCCCTGGGATGTTGAGCGAATTTGCGGTTGCCACAAACATCACATCCGATAGATCAAAGTCCACTTCAACATAGTGATCTTGGAAGGTATGATTTTGCTCGGGGTCTAAGACCTCTAGTAGAGCGCTCGCGGGATCGCCTCGGAAGTCCATGCCCATCTTGTCGACTTCATCGAGCAGGAATAATGGATTACGAACACCTACCTTGGTGAGACTACTCAGAATCTTGCCTGGCATCGAGCCAATATAGGTTCGACGATGGCCGCGGATCTCGGACTCATCGCGCACACCACCTAAGGCCATGCGCACGAACTTGCGGTTGGTGGCGCGTGCAACCGATTGCCCAAGCGATGTCTTACCCACTCCGGGCGGTCCAACTAAACACAATATGGGTGCTTTGACGCGATCGACTCGTTGCTGAACTGCAAGGTACTCCAAGATACGCTCTTTAACCTTATCCAGACCATAGTGGTCTTCGTTCAATACTTTCTCGGCATTGCTGAGGTCGTTGTTGATCTTGCTCTTCTTGCGCCATGGCAAGTTGACCAAGGTATCAATGAAGTTACGGATCACCGTTGCCTCAGCTGACATTGGCGACATAAGTTTAAGTTTCTTAAGCTCAGACTCGGCTTTTTTCAAGGCCTCTTTTGGCATGCGCGCTGCTTTAATGCGCTTCTCGAGCTCCTCAAGGTCAGCACCTTCTTCACCCTCGCCTAATTCTTTCTGAATCGCTTTGACCTGCTCGTTGAGGTAGTACTCGCGCTGACTCTTTTCCATCTGCCGCTTCACACGGCCACGGATCCGCTTCTCGACTTGCAAAATATCAATTTCGCTCTCAAGATCCGTTAAGAGGCTCTCTAAGCGCTGCATCACTCCGTTCATTTCCAGTAAGCGCTGCTTTTGCTCAAGCTTTACTGGCAGGTGTGCACAAATGGTATCGGCTAAGCGGCTTGGATCATCGATACCAGCAAGCGATGCCAAGATCTCTTGGGGGATTTTCTTATTGAGTTTGACGTACTGATCGAACTGAGCCATGATCGCACGGCGCAGTGCTTCGGTCTCATGCGCGTCGACCACCTCAATCTCTTTAGGAGTTGCTTCACAACTAAAGTAGCCCAGGCTATCCTCAATCTGGCTCACTTCAGACCGTTGCGAGCCTTCGACGAGGACCTTCACGGTACCGTCAGGGAGTTTGAGCATTTGCAAGATGCTAGCGATACAGCCCACTTCATAGAGGTCCTCAACCGAGGGTTCGTCTTTAGCAGCGGCTTTTTGTGCTACCAGCAAGACGCTCTTGCCGGTTTCCATCGCAGCCTCAAGGGCTTTAATGGATTTGGGGCGACCCACAAATAATGGAATCACCATATGGGGAAAAACCACCACGTCCCTTAAGGGCAACAAAGGTAACTGGATGGGTTCAGAAGGAAGTAATAATTGTCCTGGCATTGCGTTGTTCTCCAGTTAGATCTATGACTAGCATACTACCTATGTGGGGAGTTCATTAGGAAACTCAATACCAATCATACAAAAAAGATGAAAAATACCCCAATTTAGGGTTAATTTTGCAAAAATAGCCTGATTTTGGGGGTTTTGTGGCAAAGGCCTAGGCCTTTTTGGTCAGGGATGACTCGTTCTCATCACTGCCCTGCTTGTACACAATCAACGGTTTAGTGCCAGACTGTACCGTACTGTTGTCAATCACGACTTTTTGGACATTCTTCATCGATGGCAGCTCGTACATGACATCCATGAGTACACCTTCAAGCAGGGATCGCAGGCCCCGAGCGCCGGTTTTGCGGACAATGGCTTTCTTAGCAATTGCACTCAAAGCCTCGGCGCGCACCTCGAGCTCCACACCCTCCATGCCGAGCAATGCTTGATATTGCTTAACTAGCGCATTTTTAGGTTCGGTCAAGATGGCCACCAAGGCGGTCTCGTCGAGCTCGGCTAAGGTTGCTAGAACTGGTAAACGACCAATCAGCTCCGGAATTAAGCCAAACTTGATGAGATCCTCGGGTTCCACTTCCGCTAGAAGCTGGCCAATGCCACGACTATCCTTGGCAGCGACCTCTGCACCAAAACCGATACCGGTCTTTTGCGTACGTTGCGCTATCACCTTCTCTAGCCCATCAAAGGCGCCACCGCAGATAAACAGGATATTGGTGGTATCGACTTGCAAGAAGTCTTGATTGGGGTGCTTGCGTCCACCCTGAGGTGGCACCGAGGCCATCGTGCCTTCAATCAATTTGAGCAATGCTTGTTGCACACCCTCACCCGAGACGTCACGTGTAATGGAGGGGTTATCGGATTTACGCGAGATCTTATCGATCTCATCAATGTATACAATGCCGCGCTCTGCCTTCTCAATGTTGTAGTCGCAGTTTTGCAAGAGCTTCTGAATAATGTTCTCAACGTCTTCGCCCACATATCCCGCCTCAGTGAGCGTCGTGGCGTCGGCCATCACAAAAGGCACATCCAGCATACGCGCTAAGGTTTGCGCTAACAAGGTCTTACCAGAACCAGTCGGACCAATCAGCAAAATATTACTTTTGGCCAACTCCACACCATCAACCAGTGGCTTGTTATTGCCCGCTTGTGCAGAGGCAGTTTTCTTGCGATCTTTTGCTGCTTCTGCTTTATCGCCATCTGCCTTTTTCACTTTCGGTGCAGGCAAGTGCAATAAGCGCTTGTAATGATTATAAACAGCAACGGCTAGAGTCTTCTTCGCCAGATCCTGGCCGATCACATACTGGTCTAGGTTTAACCGAATCTCTTGAGGGGACGGGAGAGCGTCGCCTTTCGTGCTGAGAGGCTCTTTAGCAATCTCTTCTTGAATAATGTCAGTGCACAAATCAATGCACTCGTCACAAATGAACACCGATGGGCCAGCAATCAGTTTTTTGACCTCATGCTGGCTTTTGCCACAGAAGGAACAGTACAGCGTTTTATCCGTGGTGGTGGTTTCGCTCATCGCTCGTTCTTACTATTAGCTACCGCGCTGATCGATCACTTTATCGACTAAACCGTAATCGCGGGCCTGCTCGGCTGACATAAAGTTATCACGATCCGTATCTTTAGCAATGGTCTCAATGGTTTGACCCGTGCGCTGCGACAAGATCGTGTTCAAACGTTCACGCAGATACAAAATCTCGCGGGCTTGGATCTCGATATCAGAGGCTTGTCCTCGTGCGCCACCCAAAGGTTGATGAATCATCACACGGGCGTTGGGTAAGGCATAACGCTTGCCTTTTTCACCAGCAGCTAGCAAGAAGGCGCCCATGCTGGCGGCCATACCCATGCACAAGGTACTCACATGCGGTTTAATAAATTGCATGGTGTCGTAGATTGCTAAACCAGCAGACACCGATCCACCCGGAGAGTTGATGTAGAGGGAGATCTCTTTATCGGGGTTCTCGCTCTCCAGAAATAGCAATTGCGCGATCACCAAGTTGGCAGTTTGGTCATTGACCTCACCCACCAGAAATACCACGCGCTCTTTTAATAGGCGTGAATAAATATCGTAAGCACGCTCTCCTCGTCCAGAGGTCTCTACCACCATCGGGACTAAACCAAGGGCTTGGGTCTCAAGTGCGCTCATGCTCATTGACTTTCTAGAGTGATCATTGGCTATTAGATTAACTCATTTTGCTGAGCTCTTCGAAACTAACCGATTTATCGGTTACCTTCGCGAGGCCACAAATGTGTTTCACGACGTTCTCCTCAAGAACTACAGCTTCCACTTCTTTAAGGCGGCTTGGATCGCTGTAGTACCAGCGCACCACTTCCTTGGGATCCTCATAGGTTGCTGCGGTCTCCTCGATTGAGGCTTTAATTTGATCAGGGGTGGCGGTTAAGTTGTGAAGCTTGACGAGATCCGACAAAATCAGACCAAGACGCACGCGCTTGTCGGCCTGCTCAGCAAACATCTCAGCTGGAATTGGTGCATCTTTGGCGTTAGGGATCCCCCGTTGCATCAGATCTTGACGAGCGCCTTCAATCAAACGCTCTTGTTCACTAGTAATTAATGACTTAGGAGCATCAAGTTGGCATTGCTTAATCAACTCATCCATCACTTGGTTTTTAAGAAGAGCCTCGGTGCGCCGCTTCACTTCACGCTCCATATTGGCCTTGATCTCACTTCGCATTTTCTCGACACCGCCCTCGGTAATCCCAAGGGATTTGGCAAACTCTTCATCGACTGGGGGTAAATTGGGCCAGGCCACATCCTTCATCGTAATTGTGAACTGAGCGGTTTTACCTGCTACTTCTTTGCCGTGATACTCCGCTGGGAAGCTTAAAGAGAAGGTCTTACTCTCGCCCTTCTTGAGTCCCAATGCTGCAGCCTCAAACTCAGGGAGCATCTGACCCGCACCAATCACAAACTTGAAGTCATCGGCTTTACCGCCGGCAAATTCCACGCCATCAATCGTGCCAACAAAATCCAGAGTTACTTGATCATCTTTTTGAGCACTTGTATCCGAACCATCATCACCGTGGTCACCTGCTTCGCCGCGCGAGTGATAGTGCACGCGCTGTTTGCGAAGAACATCGAGCGCCCGATCGATTTCAGGGTCGTTCACTTCGGTGGTGTAACGGGTTAACTCCGAGTTACTGAAGTCACCAATCTTGACTTCGGGCAGAACCTCAAAGAAGGCGTCAAACACAACTTCGTCAGCTCCAATTTCACTTTTGGGTTCCAAACGAGGTTGGCTGGCTAATTTAATCCCCTCTTTCTTGCTAACCTCATAAAAGAGTTGAGAGGCTTTGTCGTACTGAACCTCAAAATCCACTTGCAGGCCGTATTGCTGCTCCACCATTTTCTTGGGCACCTTGCCTGGACGAAAGCCGGGCATCTTCATGGATTTACCAATCTTATTTAAACGGGCCTCGCGAGCTTGATTCACATCAGCACGATTAAATTGGAGAGTAATTTTGCGGTCTAAGCTACCTAAGTTTTCGATTTGCACTACAGCCTCTTTATGAAGGTTAGATGTGAAGACTAAGCCAAGCAGCCGTGTGGTGCGAGGAGGGGGACTCGAACCCCCACACCATTTCTGGCGTCAGGACCTAAACCTGGTGCGTCTACCAATTTCGCCATCCTCGCTATTAAAGCGATGCAGACACGAACTGGCTCAGAATTCACGTAAAAGGGAGATTCTACAATGCCTTATAGAGGAGAGCTACGGCATGCACCGCGATTCCCTCACCCCGACCCAGATGGCCTAAGGATTCATTGGTCTTGGCTTTCAAATTAACGTGGCTATCGGTCACCTTCAAGTCGCTGGCAATATTGCGCACCATCTCCGGTATGTACGTAGCTAATTTTGGTTTTTGACAGATTACGGTGGCATCGACGTTACCCACTTGATAGCCCACCGCTTGCACTTTTTGCAAGGCTGTACGCAGAAGAACTCGGCTATCCATATCTTTAAAGCGCGCATCGTCATCCGGAAACATTTGCCCAATATCATGCAATCCTGCGGCACCTAAAAGTGCATCGGTAATGGCATGCAGGAGTGCATCGGCGTCCGAGTGACCAAGCAGGCCCTTTTCATAGGGAATGGTTACTCCTCCAAGAATAAATTTGCGATCAGGGACTAAGGCATGGATGTCATACCCCTGTCCGATCCGAAATGGAATGCTAGTTGTCATGGCGCTATTTTACCGACGCTCACTGAGCACCAGCTCCATCAAGTCCCAATCTGCCGGGTGCGTCACCTTAAAGTTTCGCGTGGCGCCCTCCACCAAAAGGGGTTGCCCACCTAAACGCTCAATTGCACTGGCTTCATCGGTAATATTGGCTCCAGCGCGTATCGCTTGATCAAGGGCATCGTGCAAAACCTGAAGAGGAAACATTTGTGGGGTTTGGGCTTGCCAAAGACGGGAGCGATCAATCGTGGTTTGAGAGCGCATGGCGTCTTGCGTGGTTTCTTTCATCGTGTCAGCAACTGGCATCGCTAAGAGGCCACCGGATTGCAGTGCCTGCTGCTGATCATCGACTTGCTCTTGGGCTTTCACTAAGGTGATGAGTCGAACAATTAATTCAGGGGTAATGCCCGGGCGGGCTGCGTCGTGCACCAATACCCAATCGTATGGATCGACACCAAGATCAAGCATTGCTGCAAGGGTATTTAATACGGTTTGCTGCCGAGTGGGGCCGCCGGTTTCTAGAAACTCAAAGCGTTTGGTCGGATTGGGGTAGCGGAACTTCAGATCATGAATCAAGGGATTGGAGCCAGGACTCATTCCGATCCAAACGGAGTTCACCTCTGGGCATTGGAAGAATGCATCTAAAGCATAGAGCAACATGGGCTTACCGGCCAAATGCCGAAATTGCTTTGGCTGATCACCGCCCAAGCGCACACCCATCCCTGCAGAGGGCAGTACAGCATGGCAACGTTTGCTTATGGTTGCCATAGCAGGGTTCGATTGGAATGCATACCTGATTCTATAATGCTTATAGATGTCGGATGCTGTCAATCCAGCGGCAGCGCCAAGGCCTGCTGCTTTACTTACACCCCCTATTCCCGTGCTGCGGGCGGGGCAACGCTTTACCTTCGATTCCGTGGTTGGCTCCGCAGATGCAGCACTCCTTGCACAAATGGCAATCGCCTACCGCGTGCACTACAGCCAGTTTGTGGTGTTTTGCGCTAGTGCAACCGATGCCCAGAGATTGTTGGAAGAGATTCCGAGCTTTGCTCCGCAATTGCGTATTCGTTTACTGCCGGATTGGGAGATCTTGCCCTACGATCATTTCTCGCCGCACCAAGATTTAATCTCAGAGCGCTTAGCAACGCTCTACGAAATGCAAAATGGCACCTGCGATCTCATTTTGATGCCAGTAACCACAGCCTTACAACGCCTCGCGCCACCCGCATTTTTATCTGCTCATACTTTTTTCTTTCGCCAAGGGGAACGCTTAAATGAAGAGGCGCTCCGTTTGCAATTGCAACAAGCAGGTTACGACCCTGTGAGCGCAGTAATGCGCCCCGGTGAATACAGCATCCGCGGTGGCTTGATTGATTTGTTCCCGATGGGCTCATCCCTACCCTATCGACTCGATCTCTTTGGCGATGAGATTGAACATATTCGCGCCTTTGATCCAGACACCCAACGTAGTTTGTATCCCGTTAAAGAAATCCGCTTGCTTCCAGGTCATGAGTTTCCGTTCGATGAGGTCTCACGTACCGCCTTTCGAGGACGCTGGCGCGAGTATTTTGAAGGGGACCCCACGCGTTGTGCGATCTATAAAGATGTCAGCACTGGAATTCCGACGGCAGGAATTGAATCCTATCTCCCACTCTTTTTTGACGAAACCACAACGATCTTCGATTACTTTGTACGTAGCAATGAATCCGATCATCACCATGCAATATGTGTGGGTTATGTCGGCGATATTGAAACCAGCATCACGCAGTTTTGGAAAGATACCGAGCAACGCTACGATTTTCTCAAGCACGATCTCGAGCGCCCGGTTCTCAAGCCCCACGATTTATTTTTGAGCTTAGAGCAGTTTTATACGATTGCGAAGCCGTATCCACGCTTTGTCCTTCAGTCACAAACCATTTTAGATTCGAGCACAGAACCGGTTTTTACGCCATTGCCAGATGTTGCCGTTCATCGACGCGATGCAGATCCCTTAAAACGCTTACGTCAGCTGGTTGCACAAAATGAATGGCGTGTACTAATTTGCGCTGAGAGTGCGGGACGGCTTGAATCCATTCGGCAACTGATTGAGGAAAGTAATCTCGGGGCTTCTGAGGATGTGGTATTTGCTTTGCATCCACAGAACGCAAACACCATTGCTGATTTTATGAAAGGCAATGAATGTTTTGGGTATTGCGTATCGCCACTCTTTAATGGATTTGTGTGGCAATCGCAGCAATTACTCCTCATTACCGAGGCTGAGCTCTTTACTCAAACAGCACGTCAGCGTCGTAGTAAAGAAACCAGTAACACCGATCCCGATACCCTCTTTAAAGATTTATCCGAGCTCAAAGTGGGCGACCCCGTAGTTCATGTTGAACATGGCATTGGTCGTTACCAAGGTTTGGTATTACTGAATATGGCAGGTCCCAAAGAAGCGCCCGCCTTCGAGGAGTTCTTGCATCTCGTCTACGCACATGATGCAACTTTGTATGTACCCGTTCAACAATTGCATCAGGTGACGCGCTATGCAGGAGCCGATCCCGATTCAGCACCTTTGCATCAACTGGGGTCTGGTCAGTGGGATAAAGCCAAACGTAAGGCTGCTCAGCAAATTCGGGATACGGCAGCAGAACTTCTCAATCTGTATGCGGCACGAGCAATCCGCAAAGGTCATGCTTTTGAGTTCTCAGCGCATGACTATGCGGCATTCTCGGAAAGTTTTGGTTTTGAGGAGACCCCCGATCAAGCCAATGCCATTGCTGCAGTGATTGGTGATATGACCAGTGGCAAGCCGATGGATCGCTTGGTTTGCGGTGATGTCGGCTTTGGTAAAACCGAAGTGGCACTGCGCGCGAGCTTTATTGCGGTCATGGGTGGCAAGCAAGTGGCTATTCTGGCTCCAACCACCCTCTTAGCGGAGCAACATGCCGCCACCTGGAAGGATCGCTTTGCTGCTTGGCCTGTGCGCATTGTCGAGCTCTCGCGCTTTAAGACCGCTAAGGAAATTAGTACCGCATTGGCTGCGATTGCTGCGGGTGATGCTGATATTGTGATTGGTACCCATAAGCTCCTATCTAAAGAAACGCAATTTGCTCGCCTTGGTTTAGTGATTGTTGATGAAGAGCATCGCTTTGGGGTGCGTCAGAAAGATGCCTTGAAGGCACTGCGTGCTGAGGTGGATATCTTGACACTCACCGCCACCCCAATACCGCGCACTTTGGGTATGGCGCTGGAGGGTTTGCGTGAGTTCTCGGTCATCGCTACCGCCCCTCAGAAACGTCTAGCCATTAAGACCTTTGTGCGACGAGAGAGCGATGGCGTGATCCGTGAAGCAGTCCTGCGTGAGATCAAGCGCGGTGGTCAGGTGTATTTCTTGCACAATGAAGTGGAGACCATTCAAAATCGCAAGCAAGCTCTGCAAATACTCCTACCTGAAGCCCGAATTGCTGTCGCACACGGTCAAATGCACGAACGTGAACTTGAGGCGGTGATGCGTGATTTTGTGACCCAGCGTAGCAATGTCCTGCTTTGTACCACCATTATTGAGACCGGCATCGACGTACCAACCGCCAATACCATCATCATGCACCGCGCTGATAAGTTTGGTTTAGCTCAGCTGCACCAGTTGCGTGGTCGGGTGGGCCGCTCGCACCATCAAGCCTATGCATATCTCTTGGTACCCGATCCAGATGCCCTCACCAAGCAAGCGAATTTACGCTTAGATGCGATTGTGGCAATGGAAGAACTGGGCTCTGGTTTTTATCTGGCCATGCACGATTTAGAGATTCGGGGGGCTGGCGAGGTTTTGGGTGATAAACAATCGGGGGAGATTCATGAGATTGGGTTTCAGTTGTATACCGAGATGCTCAATCGTGCCGTCAAGTCATTGCGCAGTGGCAAAGAGCCCGATCTGCTCTCTCCAATGCAAGCGATAACCGATGTCAATTTAGGTGCACCTGCTCTCTTACCCGCCGATTACTGTCCCGATGTTCACGAGCGCCTATCGTTGTATAAACGCTTTGCTAGCTGTGAGGACTTTGATGGCTTAAGTCAGTTACGCGAAGAGCTCGTCGATCGCTTTGGAAATTTACCCGATCCTGCAAAAGCATTTTATGAAACCCATCGCCTGCGCCTTGAAATGGTCTTGTATGGAATCCAGAAAATGGATGCGAGTCCAAATGGTATTCAGGTAACCTTTATTGCACATCCCCCCTTAGATCCTGTGAAATTGATTCGCTTGGTGCAATCCAATCCCCAAGTGCAACTCAATGGTCAAGATCGGATTAAATACTTACCTACTAAAGGATCCTCGTTTGATCAACTTGAGCAGCGCATCGAGGCAATTCGGCA
This sequence comes from Betaproteobacteria bacterium, assembly GCA_016867965.1. Lineage (GTDB taxonomy): Bacteria > Pseudomonadota > Gammaproteobacteria > Burkholderiales > Burkholderiaceae > Polynucleobacter. The sequence continues at coordinate 13,208 of VGIH01000028.1, forward strand.
GCTCATGAAACTCTTAAGCACCGCTTTGGTTACTTCCGCTCATGCATTTCCGACCCCTGCGCTCTCATCAACGGCTTAGGCATAATTTATCCATGATGACCACCGCATCGAACCCATACCCAAGCTTGCAGGTCCTCGGATCAAAAGCGGCCGATCCCCAATTGATCTCTGGCCTAGAGCGTGCCTTGCAAACATTAAGAATCGGCTTTCAACATCGTGCTGGACGATTTTTATTGATGCGCGAGATTGAAGCATTCGAACGCAATGGTCTGCGCCAGTATTGCTCTGAGCGCGGTTGCGATCTAGCGATTCTGCCGGCTGGTTTTGATTCCACTGCACTCAAGGTCTTAGCCATGGATATGGACTCGACCCTGATCAATATTGAGTGCATTGATGAGATTGCGGATTTTGTTGGTAAGAAAGCAGCGGTTGCAGAAATTACTGCGGCTACGATGCGAGGTGAGATTCCAAATTTTGCGGAGAGTCTGCGAAGGCGCGTCGCCTTATTAGAGGGTGTACCCATCTCGGCCTTGCATGCGGTTTATAAGGAACGCTTACAACTTAATCCAGGGGTGGAGTTACTGATTGGCGGTGCCCATGAACGAGATATGCACACGCTTTTGGTCTCTGGTGGTTTCACATTCTTCACCGATCGCATGCAAGAACGCCTTTCCCTGTGCGAAACCCATTCTAATCAACTGGAGATTACGGGTGATCAACTCACTGGTCAGGTCTTGGGCGATATTGTGGATGGCGTTGCCAAGAATCGTTTTGTGGAAGCTGCATGCGCACGTTTTGATCTCAATAAGCGCTCTGCGATCGTGATCGGTGATGGCGCCAATGATCTATTGATGATGGCCGATTGTGGTTTAAGCGTTGCCTATCGCGCTAAGGCCATTGTTAAAGAAAAAGCCGACGTCGCTTTAGACAACGTCGGCTTAGATGCAGTCCTCGAACTGCTCTAAGGCTTAGAGCTTCTCAAATACCGCGGCAATGCCTTGACCACCACCAATACACATGGTCACTAAGCAATACTTACCATTGGTGCGGTGTAACTCAAAAATAGCCTTTGTGGCAATCGCAGCACCCGTACAACCCACTGGGTGACCGAGTGCAACCGCACCACCGTTAACGTTGGTCTTTGCTGGATCCAAGCCCAACCCTTTGGTCACCGCAATCGCTTGAGCAGCAAAGGCCTCATTGGATTCAATCACATCCATCTTGTCTAGCGTCAATCCAGCACGTTGCAAGGCAATCTTGGTTGCGGGGATTGGGCCCTCGCCCATAATGTGATTAGGAACACCAGCCACTGCATAAGAAACCAAACGCGCAATCGGTTTTTGGCCTGTTTTAGCAGCAACATCGGCTGCTGCTAAAACCATGAAGGCGGCACCATCGTTGACACCCGATGCATTTCCTGCGGTTACTGTGCCACCCTCTTTTTTGAAGGCGGGCTTCATTTTTCCTAAGGTCTCCATGGTGGTATCCGGTTTGCAATGCTCATCGGTATCAAACACCACATCGCCCTTTCGGGTTTTTAATGTAATCGGTACGATTTGGGATTTAAAGCGGCCTTCTTTGATCGCAGCAGCAGCACGGCGATGCGACTCCACTGCAAAGGCATCTTGATCTTCGCGCGTGATCTTCCATTTCTCAGCCAAGTTCTCTGCCGTGATCCCCATATGGCCAACACCAAAGGGGTCGGTGAGTACAGCAACCATGAGGTCAATCATCTTCGTATCGCCCATGCGTGCTCCATTACGCATCGCTGTGGCTCCATACATGGCGCGCGACATCACTTCCACACCACCACCAACTCCATAGTCATAGTCGTTGAGCATGATGCCCTGCGCAGTGGTCACAATCGCTTGTAGTCCAGAACTGCACAGACGATTAACAGCCATCGCGACCGAGTCCATCGGCAGTCCCGCTTGAATGGCCGCCACACGAGCCACATAGGCGTAGCGTGAATCGGTTGGCATGGTATTGCCGACCGTTACGTAGTTAATCTTGGCAGGATCCGCCCCAGATCGGGCAACCGCCTCTTTCATGACAACGCCAGCCAACTCCGATGGCTCCATGCCACTGAGACTGCCACCATAACTTCCAATTGCAGAACGCGCTGCACTTAAAACCACGACTTCACGACTCATCATTTTTCCCCTCTTTGCAAATTAGCCAATCAACCGATACTTTCAATTATCTACCCAAGTATTACTCATTCATTACGAATTATCTAGACTTCCACAATCAGATCATGCCCTTGAGTTTCTAGGACCGTAGCCCTCACAAACTCCCCAACCCGGAAGCGCTTGGAAGGCTTACTGGGTGGCAAGATTTTTACAATCCCATCAATTTCTGGGGCATCGGCCGCACTCCGACCGATTCCACCCTCAGGGGTCACATGGTCAACTAATACCCGAATGCGTTGGTCGACTAATCGCCGTAAGCGCCGGCTCGATTGCTCCTCGGCGAGCGCCATGAAGCGGGAGCGTCGCTCCTCACGAAGGGGCTCAGGCACGGGGTGGTCGAGCTCATTGGCCGTGGCGCCCTCCACCGGTGAATAGGCAAAGCACCCGGCTCGATCAATTTGCGCCTCTTCCATAAATTGCAGTAAGGCTGAAAACTCGTCTTCGGTTTCGCCAGGGAATCCGGCAATAAACGTACTACGAATCACAAGATCGGGACAAATCGCTCGCCATGCAGCAATACGATCCAGATTTTTTTCTCCGCTCGCAGGTCGTTTCATGCGCTTTAGTACATCCGGGTGTGCATGCTGAAACGGAATATCCAAATACGGTAAGAGCCCAAATCCCTCATCCTTAAATTGCGCCATGATGGGCAAAATCTGATCCACATGGGGATAGGGATAGACATAGTGCATGCGCACCCAGGCTTGATGCGTTAGGGCGAGTTCATGCAGTGCAAGTGCCAAATCATACAAGCGCGTCTTGATCGGCTTACCATCCCAAAAGCCGGTACGGTACTGAATATCAACGCCATAGGCACTGGTATCCTGTGAAACCACCAAAAGCTCCTTCACTCCCGACTCAAAAAGTTTTTGGGCTTCTTGCAATACATCGCCAATGGGGCGCGATACCAAATCACCTCGCATACTGGGAATAATGCAAAAGCTACACCGATGATTGCAACCCTCGGAGATTTTGAGATAGGCGTAATGCTTCGGCGTTAGCTTGATACCCGCTGGGGGAACAAGATCTAAAAATGGGTCATGCGGTTTAGGCAAATGGGTATGCACGGCTTGCAAGACTTCCGCCGTTGCGTGCGGTCCGGTTACTGCCAATACTTTAGGATGAATACTCGTAATCAGATCACTGCCATCGGCATTCTTCTTGGCACCTAGGCATCCGGTCACAATCACCTTGCCGTTTTCAGTGAGCGCCTCACCGATCGCCGCTAAACTTTCCTCGACTGCTGAATCAATAAAACCGCAGGTGTTCACAATCACCAGATCGGCCCCTGCATAGTCTTTTGCGGTCTCATACCCTTCGGCACTTAATTGGGTCAAGATCAGTTCCGAATCAACCAATGCTTTGGGACAACCTAATGAAACAAATCCGACTTTTGCAACCACAAATAACGCCCGATCTTGAATTTAATTATTGAGTTCGCTCAGCGTCTGGCACTTAAGAATTGGAACCCGATGAATCGGATTTACCTTTGAATGGAAAACCAGTAAAGAGTTGGTTCGAACCTTGCATTTGCTCCTGCATTTTAAGGAATAAGTCTTTACTCTGATCCATGTAGTTTGTCATCAGATTTTGCATAAACGGATTTTGCAAGTTCATCATTTGGGTCCAGGCTTCTGTACCCCCACCAGTCAAAGATTTGGATTGTTCGGTTAATTGCTGTTGCATATCCATAAACGATTGCATGGTGCGCTCTAAATGGTTACCCATTAAACCTTGCATCGAGTGTCCATAAAAACGGATCATTTGCTGGAGCATTTGGGTAGAGAAAATTGGCATCCCGCAGGCCTCTTCCTCAAGAATGATCTGCAAAAGAATACTGCGGGTCAGATCTTCGTCCGTTTTGGCATCGAGCACCTTAAAGCTCTCCGATGCCATTACCAATTCTTTAATGTCAGCGAGGGTCACATAGGTACTCGTTTGGGTATCGTAAAGACGCCGATTGGGGTACTTCTTGATGAGGCGCTCATCGCCAGCCCGTCTAGTTCGTGTAGCCATGGTTATTCCCTTGCTCGTTGTTGCAATGCAGAATTTCCCCTTAGTTTAGCCTGTATGAATCCCTCCATTGAGCGAGAAGTCTGCGCCAGTGGAGAAAGCACCATCGTCCGAGGCAATCCATGCACAAATCGAGGCAATCTCATCGGGGGTTCCAAGACGCTTCACCGGGATGGTGCCAATGATCTTCTCGAGTACATCCTCCCGAATCGCTTTGACCATATCGGTTGCAATATAGCCTGGGGAGACGGTATTGACGGTCACGCCCTTACTGGCAACCTCTTGGGCGAGCGCCATGGTGAAGCCGTGTAATCCAGCTTTGGCGGTGGAATAGTTGGTTTGGCCAAACTGTCCTTTCTGACCATTGACTGAGGAGATATTAATAATCCGGCCCCAGCCGTTATCGACCATGCTGTCAATGACTTGCTTGGTCACATTAAAGAGTGAATTGAGGTTGGTATCGATCACCGCCTTCCAATCCTCGGGGGTCAACTTCCGAAATACGCTATCCCGGGTGATACCGGCGTTGTTCACCAACACATCAACGCGACCAACTTCGGCTTTGACCTTTTCAAAAGCTGCTTTGGTGCTTTCCCAATCGGATACATTGCCTTCAGACGCAATGAACTCATATCCTAGGGCTTTTTGCTCACCAATCCAGCGATCCTTTCGGGGTGAGTTTGGGCCGCAGCCAGCGATCACCTTAAATCCACCCTTAGATAGGCGCTGACAAATCGCCGTGCCAATTCCGCCCATACCACCTGTTACATATGCAATCCGTTGTGCCATCATCTTCTCCTTGTATTC
>VGIH01000029.1 GCA_016867965.1 Betaproteobacteria bacterium
GGACTCACGATCGCCGCGGGGCTTAAGCACAATAAAGAAGCGCCCGGTATTGCTACCCGCGCTAAGACCGCCCCCCAGAATTGAGACAAAGCTTGCTACATTCGGATCGTTGGCCACAATCTCAGCAGCACGATCCTGCAACTCCAGCATCGCCTTGTAGGAGATATCTTGATCAGCTTCAGTCGTTGCCGTGATTTGTCCGATATCCTCTTCCGGGAAAAATCCCTTCGGGGTATAGATGAACATTGCAATCGTAATGACAAAGGTTGCAATGGCTAACCACAACACCCGTTGGCGATTTGCGAGAGCTAGATCCAAGTAGTGTGCATACGTCTTTTGGGTCCAATTAAACCAACGATCAAAGTGACGGTTGATCGCATACTCGCGAGCATGCTGGCCAGGTTTTGGAAGGTAACGGCTGCAAAGCATCGGCACTAAGGAGAGCGATACCACAGCAGAAACTAAGATAGCGAGTGAAACCACTACGGCAAACTCACGAAAGAGCAGTCCAATTGGACCTTCCATGAAAAAGAGTGGGATAAAAACAGCCACCAAGGAGAGTGAAATGGAAATAATCGTAAAGCCTACTTCACGGCTGCCTTTGAGAGCAGCCTTGAGGGGGCTCATGCCCTGATCGACATAACGCACGATGTTTTCAAGCACCACGATGGAGTCGTCAACCACTAAGCCCACGGCGAGTGTAATGCCCAATAGTGAGACGTTATCCAAGCTATAGCCCATGAAGTAGAGCAGGAAAAAGGCACCAATCAGTGAAATGGGTAGGCTTAAGGACGGAATGATGGTGGCTGAGAGGTGCTTAAGGAATAGGAATATCACCAATACCACCAAAGCCACGGTTAATGCGAGAGTGAAGTTGACGTCAGCAATCGCCTCGCGGATGGATTTGGAACGATCGTTGACGAGCGTGAGCTTAATCGAGGCAGGTAGTTGCTTCTCAAACTGGGGAATCATTGCTTTTACCGCATCCACCACCTTGACCGTATTGGCATTGGGCTGGCGCTGAATGGCTAGTGCAATCGAGCGCTCACCATTGGTGGTGGAGAGGGTACGAACGTTCTCATAACTCTCAACCACATCAGCAACATCACGCAGATAAATCGGTAAGCCATTTTTCTGGGCAATGATGAGGTTGGCAAACTCAGAGGCAGTGACCAATTGCTTGTTTGCATAGATGGTTAAAAACTGCCGAGGTCCCTCTAAAACACCCACTGGGGTATTGGAATTCGCTTTATTGATGGCAATCGAGAGATCTTCCATCGTGAGGTTGTGCGTTGCCAAGGAGTCGGGCCGCGCCTGAACACGAATTGCATAACGTTTAATGCCATACACAATAATTTGGGCTACTCCATCAATCGTGGACAGCGTTGGAGAAATGAGGTTCTCTGCGTAATCATTAAGCTCGGATAAATCCATCGACGGCGAGGTCATGCCGATGATGAGGACCGGTGCATCGGCGGGATTGACTTTGCGATAGGAGGGCGGCACGGTCATCTCGATTGGTAAACGGCGCTGGGCGCGCAACAGTGCTGCTTGTACATCGACCGCGGCTTTATCAATGTCGCGATCGTTATTAAATTCAAGGGTAATGTTTGTGGTACCCAAGAAATTGGTGGAACTTATCACCGTGATGCCATCGATGGTCGAGAACTCTTTCTCGAGGGGCAGGGCAACAGACGCTGCCATATTCTCTGGCGAGGCTCCTGGCAAAGAGGCCGATACAGAGATCACCGGCGTATTAAAACTGGGTAATGCTGCGACCGGAATGCGGGTGTACGCTACTGCACCAGCAATCACCGTCACTACTGAGAGCAGGACGGTCATAACGGGCCGTCGGATACAAAGCTCAGAGAGCGTCATTTTTTGTCAGCGGGTTTGGATTCAGGTTTGGGGGCGTCAGCGGGCTTTGCAGGTGCCACTTTGTCTTCTCGGATCTTGGCGCCAGGGCGCAGGTTCTGTTTACCTTCAATCACCACGCGCTCACCAGCATCGATGCCAGTGATTGCGGCTTTACCCTGGTACTCATAGCTTACTTTGATGGGTTTGAGGCTGACCTTATCTTCGGCCCCCACCACATAGATAAAGCGCCCACGCGGATTAATCACTACCGCTTGGGACGGAACCAAAATGGCATCCTTTAAGGTGTTGGCTTCTAGTTTGACCCGAGCAAATTGTCCAGGCAGTAGAGTGCGTTTGTCATTCGCAATTTGTGCCTTCACCCTGACTGCCCCAATTGCTGGATCGACCTGATTATCGATCACCAAGACTTTGCCCTCGTAGACCTGGGTGCGGTTGTCGCCCACCGTCACCGATACCTTTAAGTTGGCAGGATCGGTTTGCATCAATAAGGGAATGTTGTCCTCACCAACGATAAATTGCACATTGATGGGGTCTAGCTGAGTGATTGTGACCATCGCACCCAAAGCAGTGGTCGCGGTGGAGCTGGAGGCTGTGGTCACAATATTACCCGGCGCTACCAAGGAGCCAGGGAATACATTAATAATGCCTGCACGCCCATCAATCGGTGCGCGAATGTAATCAAAAGAGAGTTGCACCTCGGCAGCGCGTGCGGTAGCAGCAGTAGATTTAGCATTGGCTTCAGCAGTATCTAAACCTGCTTTGGAGATAAAGTTTTGAGCTACCAATTCTTTGGCACGTTGCAACTGTCGTTGTGCATCGTCGGCTACGGCTTTGGCTTTATCGTAATTGGCGCGGTCATTGCGATCGTCTAAGGTGAAGAGCAGTTGCCCCTTTTTTACCTCTTGACCTTCTTTAATATGAATCTCTTTCACCACATTACTAACTTGCGGACGGACATCCACGATATTGGCTGCCACAACGGTTCCAGTTGATTCAATGATGATGGGAATATCTTGTTTCTCGAGGACTAGGGTAACAACCGTTTGTGGCCCACCACGCTTGCTCTCCGCTGGGAAGAAATGATCGTAGGCTTTATTGCCTGCATAAACCAAGACCACAATTGCAAGGAGCCACCATTTGCGCTTCATTAGAAACGCCACAAATTGCTTGAGATCGATTTTCTGGAGCCGGTTGATCAATTGGCGACCCCACGCCGTAATGGTCTGCTTGATGCGGGCAATAAAGGATGGAGGTTTGGTCACGGCACTAGTCTAAATTGCTTTGTTATTTAAAGAGTTAAAGCATTCTCTCACAAGCCTAAGCGGGGCGCAGATCAATTATTGGACAAAAAGGCTTCCACACCTTGATTGGCGAGTTGATCTGCTAATTCATTTCCGGGGTGACCGTTGTGGCCACGGACCCAGTGCCACTGAATTTCATGTAGGGGTAAAAGGGCGTCGAGCTCTTGCCAAAGATCGACATTCTTGACCGGGGATTTATCAGCGGTTTTCCAGCCGCGCGCTTTCCAGCCAGAGAGCCACTCGCTCACCCCTTTTTGGACGTATTGGGAGTCGGTATAAAGATCCACCACGCTGGCTTGCTTGAGCGCCTTGAGTGCGTGGATCACCGCACTGATTTCCATCCGATTATTGGTGGTATCGGGTGCGCCGCCATGTAAGTGTTTTTCATGTTCACCAGATCGCAATACCACCCCCCAGCCACCTGGACCAGGATTGCCTTTGCAGGCACCATCGGTATAGATCGTGATGTGGGGTTTACTCATACGCTCTTTATACCTCTTCGGTAACTTTGTGGGAAGTTTGCTGAGCAGCTGGGTTGAGTTGTGGAAGCGCCAAAGCTTGTTTAGGAACTCGCCCCACTAAACGCGTACCCGGATGGCGCTTAATGGCAGAGATTAAAAATACGGAGCCAAAGATTGGCCACCAGCGATTCCCCATTTTTTCAAGAAAGGCCATGCGGGTCATATTTTTCTCTTTCCGCAATGGTAGGCGATAGCAGGCAAAGTGACCACGGTCGAGGGAGTAGTCGAGCAACTTCAACCAATCCTTTACACGCAACAAACTAAGGAACTGACCCTCACGCGGCAAATAATTTTTACCAATCAAGCGACCGGCATATTGCCGCAAGCCCCAAAGGCTTGCTGGATTAAAGCCCGAGATCACAACGCGGCCCTCGGGCATTAAGACGCGATCGACCTCGCGCAGAATCTGGTGCGGGTCTTGGGCAAATTCCAAGACATGGGGCAGAACCACTAAATCAATGGATTGATCGGCAAATGGTAATTCTTCTGGAATTCCTTCAATCGGCTGATAGGGGAGATCACCATCTGCTTTAGCAAGCCCATGGGGAAGGAGTATCAATTTCAGTGAAATCCGATTTTCTGCAAGGGTGTTGATTTGCGGTAAACCAATTTGCAAAGCGTAGTAGCCAAACACATCGACAACCGCTTGATTAAAGAGCTCTTGCTCCGATTTGAGGATATATTGTCCGGGCGGGGATTGCAGCCAAGTCTCCCATGAACTCTCTGGCGGAGTGTCGGTCTGCACGTTCGGTGGGGTCGTTGTTATCATAGACGGATTATCTTGTGTCCTAAGGTGTTGCCATGGTTTCAAATTCCTTATTACAAGTGTGGCCCATACCTGCCTTTACCGACAACTATATTTGGTGCATTCACGATCAACAATCGGCTATTTTGGTTGATCCGGGTGAAGCAAGGCCGGCGATTGACTATTTAAGTCAACAGAACCTGCGCCTTACCGGAATTCTAATCACTCATTACCACGCTGACCATATTGGTGGATTACCAGAGATCCTCACGTGGGCAACTCAACACGGATTCTCGGTACCGGTGTATGGCCCCGCTGGCGAGGATATTGCCTTACGCAGTCACGCGCTCTTTGAGGGTGATGCCGTGGCATTTGATGCGCCGAAGATTCAGTTCCAGGTTCTAGAGGTTCCAGGCCATACCTTAGGCCATATTGCCTATGTAGCGCGTAGCGAAGCGAACGCTGGACAAACCCCGAGATTATTCTGCGGCGACACGCTCTTTGCCTCAGGATGTGGACGCCTCTTTGAAGGAACGCCTACCCAGATGGCGAGTTCGTTGGCGAAATTCTTGGCCTTGCCTCCCGATACCTTGGTGTACTGCACCCACGAGTACACCTTATCGAATATTCGTTTCGCACTTGCAGTCGAGCCAGATAATTCAGCTTTAATTGAGTGGTCCCAAGCGGCCGATGCCATGCGCAAGCGCAATCAACCCACGCTCCCCACCACGATTGCGCATGAGAAGCGGGTCAATCCATTTATGCGATGTGATCAAACTCCGGTGATTGCTGCCGCACGCTCTCAAATTGGGCAAGATCTTAAAAGTCCGGCTGAGGTTTTGGCAGTCGTGCGGGCATGGAAGGATCGGTTCTAAGATGATGCGTCGTTTGCTTCTTCTCATCGGAAGTGCAGCCATTCTGGTCTTGAGTGGTTGTGCCAGTACCTCACCCGAGTGGTCCTCCTCGAGTGCTGATACTCGGCGCGATCCACGTGCTGCTAAAGCCCCACGTGTAGACCTCAGTAAAGAATCGGTGAGCAATCTCATGGCACCCTCAAATGACCTGTGGATCCAGATTCGTCAGGGCTTTCAGTTGCCTGAGTTCGATAGCCCTTTGGTTGAGAAACAAACCCAATGGCTTGTGAAGCGCCCGGATTATGTTGATCGCTCAATGGCGCGTTCCTCGCGCTACCTCTTCTATATTGTCGAAGAGGTCAACCGTCGCAACATGCCCACTGAGATCGCTCTCTTGCCGTTTGTTGAGAGCGCTTTCAATCCAGAGGCTAAGTCCACTGCGAAGGCGATGGGGATTTGGCAGTTCATGCCGAGAACCGGTCAAGACTTTAAGTTAACGCAGAATGTATTTCGGGATGAGCGCCGCGATGTATTGCAATCAACGAATGCGGCACTGGATTATTTACAGCGACTCTATAAACAATTTGGGGATTGGCAATTGGCTCTGGCTGCATACAACTGGGGCGAGGGGAATGTTGCCAGGGCAATTAAACGCAATCAAGCGCTGCGCAAGCCCACCGATTATCAAAGTCTCACGATGCCGCGCGAGACTCGTGAGTATGTGCCCAAGTTGATGGCATACAAAAATATTGTGCAAAATCCGGGGGCGTACAACATCGTATTACCTGAGCTTGAGAACCATCCGTATTTTGTGGCGATTGATGTGACCCGTGATATTGATGTGGATGTTGCTGCCCAATTGGCCGAGATGTCCCTGGAAGACTTTCGTAATCTCAACCCCGCATTTAATAAACCCGTGATCTTGGCGGCTGCCGATCAGCAAATGCTTTTGCCATTCGCACGCGCTGAACTTTTTCAGATGAACTTAGCAAGCTATACGAAGCCCTTGTCATCGTGGACTGCACTGAAGGTCATCAAAAGCGAGACTCCTGAACAATTGGCAACCCGACTGGCTTTAAATCCTGAGACCATTCGCGACGTGAATAATATTCCCCGTGGTATGCGGATTCGGGCAGGATCAACCGTTTTAATCCCGAAACCCCCAGGAAAAGAGTCGGATATTCCGCAATATCTAGCTGACCATGGTCAGTTAAAGCTTGATCGGACAGCTCCCGCCAAACCGAAGGCCAGTAAGCCATCTCAGGCGAGCGCCAACGCTAAAACCACCCCGAAGAAGGCCACCAATTCCAAGGCTGCCAGCACTCAGCAAAAATCCCCATCGACAAACACCACAAAATCAGCGAAAACAGGAAATAATTCTGGCTCTGGAGTGAACGCCAGTGTAAAAACGGCTCCTTAATTCGAAGCCATTGATTATTTTGTTGTGAAGGGAATGCAGGATGAGTATTGGCTACAAATCATTTCATGAGAACTCCATTCGGGATCCAAAAGTATTTTGGTCCGAGCAGGCCAAATTAGTTGATTGGCATCAGCCGTTTTCACAAGTTCTTGATTACTCCAAACCACCTTTTGCCAAGTGGTTTGTTGGTGGACAAACCAATCTTTGCCATAACGCAGTTGATCGGCATTTAAAAGATCGTGCATCGCAAATCGCATTGGTTGCAGTCTCCACCGAAACCAATCAGGAGCACGCCTACACATTTCTTGAGTTGCACGATGAGGTCAATCGCATGGCTGCGATCTTGCAAGCCAACGGCGTAAAAAAAGGTGATCGTGTCCTGATCTACATGCCGATGATTGCGCAAGCCTGTTTTGCGATGCTCGCATGCACCCGCATCGGTGCCATTCATTCAGTAGTATTTGGTGGATTTGCATCGCATAGTTTGGCCTCACGCATTGATGATGCGAAGCCGAAGATGATCATTACTGCAGAAGCTGGAATGCGCGGTGGTAAGGCAGTCCCTTACAAGCCGCTACTCGATGAAGCGATCACGCTATCAACTGCCAAACCTGAAAAAGTGTTGATTGTGAACCGAGGCCTCTCTGAATACACCACAGTAGCCAATCGCGATTTGGATTACGCCACAGAGCGTGAGAAGCACCTCAATACCAAAGTGCCCGTTGAGTGGGTTGATGCAACTCATCCCTCGTATATTTTGTATACCTCGGGCACCACTGGCAAACCCAAAGGTGTGCAGCGCGATACGGGAGGTTATGCGGTGGCACTGGCAAGCTCGATGCGTCTCATCTTTGGTGGTATTCCGGGTGAGACCATGTTTACCACCTCGGATATTGGCTGGGTGGTAGGGCATAGCTACATTATTTATGGACCACTCATTAATGGCATGGCGACCATCATGTACGAGGGCACGCCACTGCGACCCGATGCGGGTATCTGGTGGAGTTTGGTTGAAAAGTACAAGGTATCGGTGATGTTCTCAGCCCCTACGGCGGTACGGGTTCTTAAGAAACAAGACCCAGCGTTTCTGAGCAAATACAACCTATCGACTCTACGCACCCTGTTCTTGGCTGGCGAACCACTTGATGAGCCAACGGCTTCATGGATTCATGATGCATTGAAGAAACCGGTGGTGGATAACTACTGGCAGACCGAGACCGGTTGGCCGATTTTGGCGATTCAACGCGGCGTTGAGGTCATGCCGCATAAGTTTGGCTCCCCGGGAGTGCCGGTCTATGGCTACAACATGAAAATTTTGGATGAGACTACTGGAAATGAACTGGGCTCTGATCAAAAAGGAGTAGTTGCAATTGAAGGACCATTGCCACCCGGTTGCATGCAAACCGTATGGGGCGATGATCAGCGGTTTATTAAAACGTATTGGCAGTCTATACCTGGCAAATTAATCTACTCCACCTTTGATTGGGCAATTAAAGACAAGGATGGTTACTTCTTCATCTTGGGCCGCACCGATGATGTGATTAACGTCGCCGGGCATCGATTGGGAACCCGTGAAATCGAAGAGAGTATCTCAAGCCATGCTAATGTCGCTGAAGTGGCGGTCGTTGGCGTGGAGGATCAACTCAAGGGGCAAGTAGCAATCGGCTTTGTGATTGCAAAAGATCCAAGCAAAACGACCAATATGGAAGCGGAGGTTATGAAGACCGTTGATTCGCAATTGGGTGCGGTGGCAAGACCTGCGCGCGTGTATATGGTGAGTGCATTACCAAAGACACGTTCGGGCAAAATTGTGCGACGCGCATTGCAAGCGGTTGCGGAAGGACGGGATCCTGGTGATATCAGCACGATGGAAGATCAATCCGTTCTAGCGCAGATCAAACAGGCGATTGGAAAGTAGCCGGGCAAAGTAAACGGTTTTGCGTGAAGGCAGGGTGAGGGGCAGAGAACTGGTATCATTACTACTAACAGTAACTAATAATTTGCCCTAGCGCTTAAAGACACTTACCTCCCCGCAATTTCGCCTCGGGTTTGTCTTTTGGGGCAAAAAGTGTTGGACGGCAACAGGGTATTGGAGATTGTTTGTCGCCCTTGCTTCCTTCCTTTCCCCCCGCTGTTTTAGCACTCGCTGATGGCTCCATTTTTTCTGGTCAAAGTATTGGCGCCCCTGGCGAAACGAGTGGTGAGGTGGTATTTAATACTGCGCTAACTGGTTATCAAGAAATCATCACCGATCCGAGTTATGCGCGCCAGTTAGTGACCTTAACCTATCCGCACATTGGTAATGTAGGTGTCAATGCCCAAGATGCGGAGTCAGCAAAAATCTATGCAGCGGGCCTCATTATTAAAGACCTATCGGCGCGCGTCTCAAATTTCCGAGCTGAAGATAGTCTTGATCATTATTTACGTGCTGCCAAAGTTCCTGGTATTGCTGGCATTGATACCCGTAAGCTAACTCGTCTGTTGCGTGATCGAGGAGCGCAATCGGGCGCAATCGTGGCTGGCAAGATCGGTGATGTTGTGGTTGCCCTCGCACAGCGCGCTCTAACTTTAGCCAAAGCATTCTCAGGAATGGCAGGCCTTGATCTTGCGCAAGTGGTTACCACCCAAAAACCCTATGAGTGGCAAGAAGGGGAGTGGCAGTTGCACGGTGAGCTTGGCAAACCAGCATTTAGAGTGATGAAGAACCCAAGTAAGCGAGTTGTCGCTTATGACTTTGGTGTCAAGCGTAATATTCTGCGCATGTTGGCTGAGCGTGGATGTGCATTGACTGTTGTGCCTGCTAAAACCCCCGTAGCTGAAGTCTTGGCTTTAAAACCCGATGGTGTATTTTTATCTAATGGCCCTGGTGACCCCGAGCCGTGTGATTACGCGATCAGTGCTGCGCAAACCATCATTAGCAAAAACATCCCAACCTTTGGTATTTGTTTAGGTCATCAGATCATGGGCTTGGCTGCGGGTGCGAAGACCTTGAAGATGAAGTTTGGGCACCACGGTGCGAACCATCCTGTAAAAGATTTAGATAGCGGTCGTGTCGCGATCACGTCACAAAACCATGGCTTTGCAGTCGACGCAAAGACCTTGCCGGCTGATTTACGGGTCACACACATCTCCTTATTTGATGGATCTTTGCAGGGCCTCGCCTGGAAAGATAAGCCAGCCTTCTGTTTTCAGGGGCACCCAGAGGCATCCCCAGGCCCACATGACATTGCCTATTTATTTGACCGCTTCATGCACCTCATGAATGCCGCTGGCCAAGGAGCTCGCTAATGCCAAAGCGTACAGACATTCAGAGTATTTTGATTATTGGCGCCGGTCCGATTGTGATTGGACAGGCTTGCGAGTTTGATTACTCAGGTGCGCAAGCATGTAAAGCCTTGCGTGAAGAGGGCTATTGCGTCATTCTGGTGAACAGTAATCCAGCGACCATCATGACCGATCCAGAGATGGCCGATGTCACCTACATCGAACCGATTACTTGGGAAGTGGTAGAGCGCATTATTGCCACCGAGAAGCCCGATGCGATTTTGCCCACCATGGGCGGCCAGACGGCACTGAACTGCGCTCTGGATTTACATCGCCATGGCGTTCTCAAAAAATACAACTGTGAGTTGATTGGTGCATCTCCCGAGGCGATTGATAAAGCCGAGGATCGTCAGAAGTTTAAAGACGCGATGACCAAAATTGGATTGGGCTCTGCCAAGTCTGGGATTGCGCATTCGATGGACGAAGCGATCGCGGTTCAGCAACGCATTCAGGCAGAGACCGGTAGCTCAGGATTTCCGGTGGTGATTAGACCTTCCTTCACGATGGGTGGATCGGGCGGTGGCATTGCGTACAACCGTGAAGAGTTTGAAGAGATTTGCAAACGCGGTCTGGATCTGTCGCCAACTCGAGAGCTTTTGATTGAAGAGTCTCTCTTGGGCTGGAAAGAGTTTGAGATGGAAGTGGTGCGTGATCGTGCCGATAACTGCATCATTGTTTGCTCGATTGAGAACTTAGACCCGATGGGTGTGCATACTGGCGATTCGATCACGGTGGCTCCCGCACAAACACTCACCGATAAAGAGTATCAAATTATGCGTAATGCCTCAATCGCAGTCTTGCGCGAGATTGGGGTGGATACTGGTGGATCGAACGTGCAGTTCTCGATTAATCCGGTTGATGGGCGCATGATTGTGATTGAGATGAACCCACGGGTGTCGCGTTCATCCGCGCTTGCATCGAAGGCCACTGGCTTTCCAATTGCCAAGGTCGCTGCCAAATTAGCGGTGGGCTATACCCTAGATGAGTTGCAAAACGATATTACGGGCGGTGCCACGCCAGCATCGTTTGAGCCCAGCATTGACTATGTCGTGACCAAGATCCCACGCTTTGCATTTGAGAAGTTCCGTGAAGCCGATCCACGCTTAACCACCCAAATGAAATCGGTTGGTGAGGTCATGGCGATTGGCCGGACCTTCCAAGAGTCATTCCAAAAAGCTTTGCGCGGTCTTGAAGTGGGCGTCGATGGTCTCGATGAGAAATCCACCGACCTCGAAGACATCATTGCCGAGATCGGTGAGCCAGGTCCAGATCGGATTTGGTATGTGGCTGATGCCTTCCGTATGGGCATGGGAATTGATGAGGTTTACGAAGAGACCAAAATTGATCCATGGTTCTTGGAGCAAATTGAAGAACTGGTGGAAATTGAGAATGCGGTGAAAGAGCATACCTTGACAAGCCTCAGTGCGGCAGAGATCCGGTTCTTAAAGCAAAAAGGATTTGCTGATCGACGCTTAGCAAAATTATTAAAGACCGATGCGACTGCAGTGCGTCAAACTCGGCATCGTCATGGCGTATTCCCCGTGTATAAGCGAGTCGATACCTGCGCAGCCGAGTTTGCGACCAATACGGCTTACATGTACTCCACCTACGAAGCAGAGCATGGCGAGTGCGAGTCACAGCCTACGCAGCGCGAGAAGATTATGGTATTGGGTGGCGGGCCCAACCGGATTGGCCAGGGCATTGAGTTTGATTATTGCTGCGTGCATGCAGCGCTTGCAATGCGCGACGATGGTTACGAAACCATCATGGTGAACTGCAATCCAGAAACCGTATCGACCGACTACGACACATCCGATCGCTTGTATTTTGAGCCCCTCACCTTAGAGGATGTGCTCGAGATTGTCGCTAAAGAGAAACCCAAGGGCGTGATTGTGCAATACGGTGGTCAGACCCCACTGAAGCTTGCTTTGGATCTTGAGGCCAATGGCGTACCGATTATTGGCACCTCGCCCGACATGATTGATGCTGCTGAGGATCGGGAGCGCTTCCAGAAGCTCTTGCATGACCTTCAATTGCGTCAACCGCCCAATCGCACCGCGCGTGCTGAGGACGAAGCTCTTAAGCTTGCGCAAGAAATTGGCTATCCCTTAGTGGTTCGTCCCTCGTATGTATTGGGTGGTCGGGCGATGGAGATCGTGCACGATGGCCGTGATCTCGAGCGTTATATGCGCGAGGCCGTGAAGGTTTCCAATGACTCACCCGTTTTGTTAGATCGCTTCTTAAACGATGCGATTGAGTGCGATGTGGATTGCATTTCTGATGGAAAGCGCGTGTTTATTGGTGGCGTGATGGAACATATCGAACAAGCGGGTGTGCATTCAGGCGACTCTGCGTGCTCATTACCGCCATACTCCTTATCGAAAGAGACCGTTGCCGAGCTCAAGCGTCAAACCGCTGCGATGGCCAAGGGTCTGAATGTCGTTGGTTTAATGAACGTGCAATTTGCGATTCAGCAAAGCGACGGTAAAGACACTATCTTTGTTCTCGAGGTCAATCCACGGGCATCACGTACGGTGCCCTATGTATCAAAAGCAACTGGCTTGCAGTTAGCCAAGATTGCTGCGCGTTGTATGGTGGGTCAGAGTCTGGATCAGCAGGGCATTATGGAGGAGGTGATTCCTCCGTACTACTCGGTTAAAGAGGCGGTGTTCCCATTTAATAAGTTCCCAGGCATTGATCCAATCTTAGGTCCGGAGATGCGCTCCACCGGTGAGGTGATGGGTGTTGGTAAAACCTTCGGGGAAGCCTTATTCAAATCGCAATTAGCAGCGGGGATTAAATTACCCAAGAGCGGTAATGTGGTGCTAACAGTGAAAGATAGCGATAAGCCACTTGCCGTCGTGGTGGCCAAGCTCTTGCATGAGATGGGCTTTCCAATGGTTGCTACCAAAGGGACTGCCGCGTCCATTGCCGCAGCAAATATTCCGGTATCGGTGGTGAACAAGGTCAAAGAGGGTCGTCCACACATTGTGGACATGATCAAAAACGGTGAGATCACCTTGGTCTTTACAACCGTGGATGAAACCCGTAATGCGATTGCGGATTCGCGTTCGATCCGAACCACCGCACAGGCTAACGGTGTGACCTACTACACCACGATTAGTGCAGCTCGTGCGGTGATGGAAGGGATGCGTGCGAAGGACTTGCTCGAGGTTTATTCCTTACAGAATTTACATATTTCGCTTAGCTAGACTAAAATCGAGCTTCATCGACTTTAAGGTTGAGCAGTATGAGTACAAACACGATTCCGATTACCAAGCATGGTGCTGAGCTCTTGAAAGAAGAGCTCACGCGCTTAAAGCATGTGGAACGCCCAGCAGTAATCAATGCGATTGCTGAAGCGCGCGCCCAGGGCGATCTCTCGGAGAACGCAGAGTACGATGCCGCCAAAGAGAAGCAGGCGTTTATTGAAGGTCGCATTAAAGAGCTCGAGACCAAATTATCGGCTGCACAAATCATTGATCCTGCATTACTTGAGGTAGAAGGTCGTGTCGTTTTTGGAGCTACGGTTGAACTCGAAGACCTTGATGACGGCAAAAAAATGAGCTATCAAATTGTGGGTGATGATGAGGCCGACATTGCTGCTAATAAGATCTCGATCAGCTCCCCCATTGCCCGCGCCTTAATTGGTAAAGAAGAGGGCGATGTGGTCACCGTTCAAGCCCCTGCGGGCGCTCGAGAAGTCGAGATCCTCTCGGTTCGTTATATCTAGTTATATAAAAATATAATCTCACCCCGAATTTGTTATACTTTGGTATAACTTATTCGGAGGGCGTATGCATACTAATTTAAGAAAGGTTGGAGGTTCAGTGATGCTGGCAGTGTCCCCGGTTTTCCTCAAAGAGCTCAAGATTGCTTGCGGATCAACCGTTGATGTCGCCCTGGTGGAAGGGCAATTGGTCGTGCGACCCATTACCAAGCCTCAATATGCACTCGCTGATTTATTGGCGCAGTGCGATCCCAAAGCAAAAATGCCAAGCGAGGATCGGCAGTGGCTGGATAGCTCCCCTGTCGGTAATGAGATTCTGTAATGAAGCGAGGCGATATTTATTTGGTATCTCTTGATCCAATAGCTGGCCATGAGCAAAAAGGGTATCGACCTGTATTGGTCGTGTCACCAGCACCGTTTAATCAACTAACCAAGACCCCAATTGTTGTGCCGATTTCAACTGGCGGTCAGTTTGCCCGGGTTGCAGGGTTTGCAGTCGAGCTGGTTGGAACTAAAACCACAGGGATTGTTCGGTGCGATCAACCTCGCACCCTAGACCTCGTGGCGCGTAAAGCAAAACGCGTTGAGACCGTGTCTGCGGCTGTGATTGATGATGTCTTAGCTAAACTAGCAACCTTAGTCACATAGTTGGCATGATGCAACACGATTCCACTTCGCACCAAATTGCGCAACGCCTGTTCCTCTTTGTCAGTAGCCTTTGGGTTGGTAGTCTAATTACCGTCGGCTATTTAGTTGCGCCGACGCTATTTGCAACCCTCACCGATCGTCAAGTGGCCGGTATGGTGGCTGGCGCGATCTTTCAGGTGGAAGCGTATGTGAGTTTGGTGCTATGCGTGGCGCTACTGGTCTTAGCAAACCTCTTGGTAAGTCGTGGATTACAAGCCTATCGTGCGATTCGCTGGATTTTGCTTGCGATGCTTGTATGTGCTGCGCTTGGTAGTTTCGTACTGATGCCCTGGATGGACAAATTGCGTGAGGATGCGTTATTACAAGGGATGCCGGTGATGTATTCCGCTTCGGCCAGTTTATTTGCCACTTTGCATGGCATTGCGAGCAGTATTTTCTTGGTACAAAGCCTCTTGGGTATTTATTTGGTTTGGCGATTAACCCAAAGCCGCTTTTTTGGGGCTCGCTAAGCGAGTCTTGCGGCGCTTTGGTTTGCTGCTGCTGGCCACGGCTGCTTTTTTAAAGCCAACTCGCGAACCATTGCTGCGTTGATTAGTGCGTGCAGTTTGATAGGCGCGCGCCACCTTCTTGGAGGGAACTGATATCTCAGGTTTTGATTCGATCGGTCGCCACACCACAAGCAGTTTGCCAATGTGCTGAATCGGAGCAGCGCTCAGGTCATCGCAAATGGATTCGTACATTGCAATGCGGGCATCGCGATCATCACCGAGTACGCGGATCTTAATGAGACTATGGCTCGATAGGGCGCGATCGATTTCCTTACGAACTGCTGCGGTGAGACCATCGTTCCCAATCATGACAACGGGATTAAGGGCATGGGCTTTAGCGCGCTGGGCCTTACGTTGCGCTGGAGTTAGTGAGAGAGCAGTCATCCCTGCATCATAGAGGATTTGCAGTATGCAACCCAAAACAAGGACAATAGTGTTTGTGGCAAAGAACAAGTTCAATAAAAATTGGTTGCACGATCATGTCAATGATCCGTACGTCAAGCTCGCGCAGAAAGAGGGCTATCGTGCGCGCGCAGTCTACAAACTTTCCGAGATCGATGAGCAGGATCATTTGATTCGGGCGGGCATGACCGTGGTCGATTTAGGCAGCACCCCAGGTAGCTGGAGTCAATACATTCGTAATCGTTTAGTGCAGCTTCGCAAAAACCCCACACCCGAGACCGCTGGTAAGCCCGATGGTTGCATTATCGCCATTGATCTCTTGCCGATGGAGCCCGTAGCCGATGTCACCTTTATTTTGGGTGATTTTCGGGAGGAGGAGGGCTTGCGAGCACTCGAAGCCGCATTGCCACCAGAAGTAAACGGCAAGGTGGATTTGGTGCTGTCTGATATGGCGCCCAATCTCTCTGGAGTGGGTGTTGCTGATGCGGCACGGATGGCTAAGCTTGCTGAGCTTGCCTTGGAGTTTGCCAAAGAGCATCTCAAACCCGATGGAGCGTTGTTGATTAAGTGCTTTCATGGCAGTGGCTATAGTCAAATAGTTGAGGCCTTTAAGGGGGTATTTAAGACCGTTTCTCCCCGTAAACCCAAGGCCTCTCGGGATAAATCCTCTGAGACCTTTCTGCTAGGCCGCTATTTAAAGTAGGTCAAATCGCACAGATTGGCCCCAAAACATAGAAAACCCAGCTTTTTTAGGATAAATTAGACCTCCAACCCTTGAATTTCAACGGGAGTAGAATCAAATACATAGGGTGAGGTTTGGTTCTTAGCCCCGATAACTCCCGGATTGATCCGGCAAAGGTATATTTTGAATAACAATATGTTCCAAAAAGTGGGTGTATGGCTCATCGTTGGCTTGGTTCTATTCACTGTATTTAAGCAGTTTGATAAACCTCGCACGCAAGATCAGGTCACGTATTCCCAATTTATGGATGACGCCAAGGCTGGCAAGATTAAGCGCGTCGATGTGCAAGGCCGTACCTTGCAGATTACCCCAGTCGATGGCAACAAATACTCGATCATCTCCCCAGGCGATATCTGGATGGTAGGCGATCTCATGAAATACGGAGTTCAGGTTACCGGTAAGACCGAAGATGAACCGAACCTGTTGGTCTCTGCACTGTATTACTTAGGACCCACTTTATTAATCATCGGCTTTTGGTTCTTCATGATGCGCCAGATGCAAGGTGGTGGTAAGGGTGGTGCGTTCTCCTTTGGTAAATCGAAGGCGCGTCTCGTCGATGAGAACAGCAATTCAGTCACCTTTGCGGATGTTGCGGGTTGCGACGAGGCTAAAGAAGAAGTATTTGAGATTGTCGACTTCCTCAAAGATCCCCAAAAGTTCCAAAAGCTTGGTGGTCGGATTCCACATGGCGTGCTCTTAGTTGGTCCTCCCGGAACTGGTAAGACCTTATTGGCTCGTGCGATTGCGGGCGAGGCTAAGGTACCATTTTTCTCAATCTCGGGCTCCGACTTCGTTGAGATGTTCGTAGGTGTTGGTGCTGCGCGCGTACGCGATATGTTTGAGAACGCCAAAAAGCATGCACCTTGCATCATCTTCATTGACGAGATTGATGCGGTCGGTCGTCATCGCGGTGCCGGCATGGGTGGCGGTAACGATGAGCGCGAGCAAACCTTAAACCAAATGCTCGTCGAGATGGATGGCTTTGAGACCAATAGCGGTGTGATCGTCATTGCTGCGACCAACC
>VGIH01000030.1 GCA_016867965.1 Betaproteobacteria bacterium
AGTAGATTACAAGGCACCCAAAATGGCAAAAGAAAAATTTGAACGGACTAAACCCCATGTGAACGTTGGCACCATTGGTCACGTCGACCACGGTAAGACCACGCTCACCGCAGCAATCACCACCGTGCTCTCCAAGCTCTTTGGTGGCGAAGCCAAAGCGTACGATCAGATCGATGCGGCTCCCGAAGAGAAGGCCCGTGGTATTACGATTAATACCGCCCACGTTGAGTACGAGACCAAGAACCGTCACTACGCGCACGTTGATTGCCCAGGCCATGCCGACTACGTGAAGAACATGATTACCGGTGCAGCACAGATGGATGGCGCCATTTTGGTGGTCTCGGCCGCTGACGGCCCCATGCCCCAAACCCGTGAGCACATCCTCTTGGCTCGCCAAGTGGGCGTGCCTTACATCATCGTGTTTATGAATAAATGCGATATGGTGGACGACGCTGAACTCTTAGAGCTCGTGGAGATGGAAGTGCGTGAGCTGCTCTCCAAGTACGAGTTCCCAGGCGACGATACCCCGATCGTCAAGGGCTCTGCCAAACTTGCCTTAGAAGGCGACAAGGGTGAGCTCGGTGAAGGCGCGATCATGAAGCTTGCCGAAGCCTTAGACAGCTATATCCCCAACCCCGAGCGGGCGATTGATGGCGCGTTCTTGATGCCAGTCGAAGACGTGTTCTCGATCTCTGGTCGTGGCACTGTGGTGACCGGTCGTGTCGAGCGCGGGATTGTGAAAGTCGGTGAAGAGATTGAGATCGTGGGCATTAAGCCAACACTGAAGACCACCTGTACTGGCGTGGAGATGTTCCGTAAACTGCTCGATCAAGGTCAAGCCGGTGACAACGTTGGTATTCTCTTGCGCGGTACCAAGCGCGAAGAAGTTGAGCGTGGCCAAGTGTTAGCCAAGCCTGGCTCCATTACTCCCCACACCCACTTTACCGCCGAGGTCTATGTGTTGTCCAAAGATGAGGGTGGTCGTCATACCCCCTTCTTTAACAACTACCGCCCTCAGTTTTACTTCCGCACCACCGATGTCACTGGCTCGATTGAGTTGCCAAAAGACAAAGAAATGGTGATGCCTGGCGATAACGTTACCATCACCGTGAAGCTCATTGCCCCCATCGCCATGGAAGAGGGCTTGCGCTTTGCGATCCGTGAAGGCGGTCGTACCGTCGGTGCGGGTGTGGTTGCGAAGATTTTGGCTTAAGAACGAATTAGGGGCGTAGCTCAATTGGCAGAGCGTTGGTCTCCAAAACCAAAGGTTGGGGGTTCGATGCCCTCCGCCCCTGCCAGCATTATTTTGTAAGCGGATTTGTAAATGTCACAACAAACGATAGATAGCTCGGAGCAGAAATCAGGCTGGGTTAGCCTTGTAGCGGTTGCTATTGTGATCGCTGCATTGGTTCTTTATTACACCCTGATTGACCAAGGATATTGGGTTCGTCTTGGTGCGCTATTGGGTGGAATTGCTCTCGCAGTTATTTTGATGGCATTTTCCGCGGACGGTAAGCGTTTTATAGCCTATAGCAAAGACTCTTGGCTAGAGGTGAAAAAAGTAGTTTGGCCGACCCGCCAAGAATCAACCCGTATGACTCTTGTTGTGTTTGGCTTCGTTCTAATCATGGCGCTCTTTTTATGGCTAATTGATAAATTAGTCGAATGGCTTGTGTTCTCAATCTTTTTGGGCTGGAAGTGAGGCAATATGGTTGATGCTGATATGGTTTCAAACCCTCAGGCAACTGGCAATATGCGCTGGTATGTAATTCATGCCTATTCTGGTATGGAAAAGAGCGTAAAAAAAGGACTTGAAGAGCGAATTGCTCGCTCCGGAATGGCTGAAAAGTTTGGCCGTATATTAGTCCCATCGGAGGAGGTGGTAGAGATTAAATCAGGCCAAAAG
Organism: Betaproteobacteria bacterium; assembly: GCA_016867965.1. Taxonomy (GTDB): domain Bacteria; phylum Pseudomonadota; class Gammaproteobacteria; order Burkholderiales; family Burkholderiaceae; genus Polynucleobacter. The sequence goes on from VGIH01000030.1 coordinate 1,907, forward strand.
GCTGTTTCAGAGCGTCGATTTTTCCCCGGTTATGTATTAATTGAGATGGAAATGACCGATGAAACCTGGCATTTGGTCAAAAACACCCCAAAAGTCACTGGTTTCGTAGGCGGTGTTCGTAATCGCCCATCCCCAATTTCGACTGCAGAAGTCAGCAAAATCATGGACCAAATGCAGGCTGGGGTAGATAAGCCCAAGCCCAAGACTCTATTTGAGGTGGGTGAGATGGTTCGTGTCAAAGAAGGCCCATTTACCGATTTCAATGGAAATGTAGAAGAAGTGAATTACGAGAAGTCAAAACTCCGTGTTTCTGTTACAATTTTCGGTCGCGGTACTCCCGTTGAGCTGGAATTTGGTCAAGTGGAGAAGATGTAATTTATAGAAGTATCAAGTAGTAATCGAGGAGCGGATCTAGAACACGCCAATTCTGGTGAAGCGTTTACTCAACGGCGGTTAACACAACCTGTTAGCGCGCTTTTTTGGAGCAAGTATGGCAAAGAAAATTATTGGCTTTATTAAGCTGCAGATTCCTGCTGGTAAAGCAAATCCATCTCCACCCGTTGGTCCTGCATTAGGTCAGCGTGGCCTCAATATTATGGAATTCTGTAAAGCGTTTAATGCTCAAACTCAGAGCATGGAACCTGGCTTGCCGATTCCTGTTGTAATCACTGCTTTTGCGGACAAGAGCTTCTCGTTTGTGATGAAGACTCCACCCGCAACTATTTTGATTAAGAAAGCAGCAAAAATTGAGAAGGGCTCACCCCGCCCTCATACCGATAAGGTTGGTAAGATTACTCGAGCTCAGGCTGAGGAAATTGCCAAGTTAAAAATGCCTGATTTAACCGCTGCAGATTTAGATGCTGCTGTGCGGACTGTGGCTGGCAGCGCCCGTTCGATGGGCATTACCGTGGAAGGAGTCTAAGCATGCCTAAATTATCAAAGCGTGTGAAAGCGATTCAGTCCAAGGTAGATCGAAATAAATTTTATCCGTTGGATGATGCATTGGTGTTAGTTAAGGAATGCGCAACGGCAAAGTTTGATGAGTCAATCGATGTTGCTGTTCAATTAGGCATTGATGCGAAAAAATCAGATCAAGTTGTGCGTGGCGCGGTTGTGTTGCCTGCTGGTACTGGTAAACATGTGCGCGTTGCTGTTTTCGCTCAGGGCGAAAAGGCTGAACAAGCCAAAGCAGCTGGAGCCGAGATTGTTGGTATGGAAGATTTAGCCGAAGAAATTAAAGGCGGCAACATTAATTTTGATGTGTTGATTGCATCCCCAGATACCATGAAGATTGTTGGAACTTTGGGACAAGTATTGGGCCCACGCGGTTTAATGCCTAATCCAAAGGTCGGTACAGTGACCCCTGACGTAGTTACTGCAATTAAGAATGCGAAGGCAGGCCAGGTCCAGTTCCGCGTAGACAAGGCTGGTATTGTGCACGCTTCGATTGGCCGTCGCTCTTTTGAGCCAACCGCTCTTAAGACCAATTTACTAGCCCTACTTGATGCCTTAAATAAGGCTAAGCCAAGCGCATCAAAAGGGATTTATTTAAGAAAGATCGCGGTCAGTAGCACTATGGGTGCTGGTGTGCGGATCGATCAAGCTTCGCTACAGGCTGCATAAAGCCCGTAGTAAAAAACTTTGGGTCGAGTGCCTTGGCACTCGAACATCAAAGACCGTTGGTGAACAAAGTGTCGTTTGACGAGTTCTTAATTGTTGCGAGAGCGATAACCAACCTAGATGGCGACCCTGTAAGGATATTTCGGGCACACCCCGTGATAGACAAATCAGACGCTGGTGTGTAACCCCGACTGGAAACGGTCGGAATGAGAAGGAGTTAAACCGTGCCTTTGAATGTAGAAGACAAAAAAGCGATTGTGGCTGATGTCGGCGCTCAATTGGCTGCGGCTCAAACAGTGGTGCTTGCCGAGTATCGCGGGATTCCCGTGGGTGAGTTGACCACCTTGCGTGCCAATGCGCGTTCCCAAGGTGTTTATCTTCGAGTATTGAAGAACACCTTGGCACGTCGTGCTGCGCAAGGAACACCGTTTGAGCAACTTGGCGACTCAATGGTTGGACCTTTGATTTATGGAATCTCTGCAGATCCTGTTGCTCCGGCAAAGGTACTGCATCAGTTTTCTAAAGGTCAAGACCAATTGGTCATCAAGGCAGGCTTTTATAACGGCAAAGTACTTGATGTAAACGGTGTTAAAGAACTGGCGACGATTCCGTCACGCGAAGAATTGCTCTCGATGCTATTGGGAGTGATGAAAGCGCCCGTATCGGCAATGGCTCGTGTTCTTAGTGCTGTGGCAGAGCAAAAAGCAAAAGGAGCGCCAGCTGTAGCGGCCGCACCGATTGCTGAAGCTGCCGCTGAGCCAGCACCTGAGGTCAGTGCTGCACCCGAGCAAGACAACCCAACTCCTGCTGCTTAATGCGCAGGATTAACTAATACAGTTTAGGAGCTAAAAATGGCAATTACTAAAGAAGAAATCATTGAAGCAGTTGGCAATATGTCCGTAATGGATTTGAATGACTTGGTCAAAGCATTCGAAGAGAAGTTTGGTGTTTCTGCAGCTGCAATGGCTGTAGCAGGACCTGCTGGTGGTGGCGGTGGCGCAGCGGCTGCTGAAGAAAAGACCGAATTCACCGTAAACCTCCTTGAGGCTGGTGCCAACAAGGTTGGTGTGATTAAAGCGGTTCGTGAAATCACTGGCCTTGGCTTGAAAGAGGCAAAAGATTTGGTTGATGGCGCACCAAAACCAATCAAAGAAGCGGTTGATAAGAAAACAGCAGAAGAGGCTAAGAAAAAGCTCGAAGACGCTGGTGCAAAAGCCGAGCTCAAGTAATTTTGAGATTGCTGGGGAGCCCGCGGGCTCTCCGCGGTTTGATCCTCAGTGGTCAAACCAGATCTCACATTTACTGATGTAAGTCTGAAATCTGGTTTGCCTTCTGATACGACTGCAGAAGACAAGTTTGGTCGGGCATTACAATTTAATTGTTTTGCTGTCCGCCAGAGGCTGGTAGAGGCCAGCCGCCAAATCTTTGCTCAGTCGCTGCCATCGGAGATGAAATGAACTATAGCTTCACCGAACGCAAGCGCATCCGTAAGAGTTTTGCTAAGCGACCCAATAATCACCAGGTTCCATACCTGCTTACAACCCAGCTCGAGTCTTATGCTAAATTTTTGCAGGCTGACAAACCTGCAACTGCAAGAGCCAATGAGGGGCTTCAATCTGCATTTACATCGATATTCCCGATCGTATCCAACAATGGATACGCTCGTATGGAATATGTGTCTTACCAATTATCACCACCACCATTTGATGTCAAAGAGTGTCAGCAGCGTGGTTTGACTTATCACTCTGCCTTGCGTGCCAAAGTACGTTTGATCATTAATGACCGTGAAGCGCCCCAGAAGGTAAAAGAGGTGAAGGAGCAAGAAGTCTATATGGGCGAAATCCCCCTGATGACTGATACAGGCTCATTTGTGATTAATGGCACCGAGCGCGTGATTGTTTCTCAGCTCCATCGTTCACCCGGTGTATTTTTTGAGCATGACAAAGGCAAAACCCACAGCTCAGGAAAGCTTTTGTTCTCTGCGCGCATCATTCCTTATCGTGGCTCGTGGTTGGATTTCGAGTTCGATCCTAAAGATATTTTGTATTTCAGAGTAGACCGTCGTCGTAAGATGCCCGTCACTATTTTGCTCAAAGCGATTGGCTTAAATAACGAGCAGATTTTGGCAAACTTCTTTAATTTTGACCATTTCACTCTCTCACAGTCAGGCGCGTCTATGGAATTTGTTACAGAGCGTTTGCGTGGTGAAGTTGCTCGATTTGATATCGTTGATAAGAATGGCGTTATCGTTGTTCAAAAAGATAAGCGCATCAATGCAAAGCATATTCGTGAGCTTGAGGCTGCTAAAACCAAAATTATCACTGTGCCGGACGATTCTTTAATTGGTCGCGTGGTCGCTAAAAATATTGTTGATCCGGATTCTGGTGAAGTATTAGCAAGTGCGAACGACGAGATTACAGAAGATCTCTTAGCAAAACTTCGTGAGAGCGGTATTAAGCAATTTGAGACTATTTTTACCAATGACTTAGATTGTGGCGCTTATATTTCGCAGACCTTGCGCATCGATGAGACTGCAGATCAAACCGCTGCTCGTATTGCAATTTACCGCATGATGCGTCCTGGCGAGCCACCCACTGAAGATGCGGTTGAGGCTTTGTTCCAGCGCCTGTTCTATAGCGAAGACTCTTATGATTTATCACGCGTTGGCCGCATGAAGGTCAATAGTCGTTTGGGTCGTAGCGAGATGGAAGGCCCGATGGTGCTCTCGAATGAAGACATCATGGATACCATCAAGATTTTGGTTGATCTTCGTAATGGTAAAGGCGAGGTCGACGACATTGACCATCTCGGTAATCGTCGTGTGCGGTGTGTTGGTGAGTTGGCAGAAAACCAGTTTCGTGCCGGGTTGTCACGTGTTGAACGCGCAGTAAAAGAGCGCCTTGGCCAAGCCGAGACCGAAAACTTAATGCCCCATGATTTAATTAATAGCAAACCGATTTCTTCGGCGATTCGTGAGTTCTTTGGCTCATCGCAGCTATCGCAATTTATGGATCAAACCAATCCATTGTCTGAGATTACGCATAAACGTCGTATCTCGGCATTGGGGCCTGGTGGATTAACCCGAGAGCGCGCCGGTTTTGAAGTGCGCGACGTGCATCCAACCCATTATGGTCGGGTTTGCCCAATTGAAACTCCAGAGGGACCAAACATTGGTTTGATTAATTCACTCGCTTTGTTTGCCCGATTAAATGAGCATGGTTTTCTTGAGACGCCATATCGTAAGGTAAGCAATGGCAAGGTAACCGATCAGGTTGAGTATTTGTCGGCGATTGAAGAAGCGAAGTACACCATCGCTCAGGCGAATGCAACGATTGATAAAAACGGTAAGCTTGCAGACGAATTAGTATCTGCTCGCCAAGCAGGCGAGACCATGATGGTTGGTCCAGAGCGGATTGATTACATTGATGTGGCGCCAAGCCAAATCGTTTCTGCTGCAGCTTCACTTGTGCCATTCCTAGAGCATGATGATGCAAACCGCGCATTGATGGGTGCAAACATGCAGCGTCAAGCCGTTCCATGCTTGCGCCCCGACAAACCATTAGTTGGCACAGGTCTTGAGCGCATTGTGGCCCTCGACTCTGGAACTGTGGTGATGGCAACTCGTGGCGGTGTGGTTGATTACGTTGACGCAAACCGTATCGTGATTCGTGTAAACGACGATGAGACCGCAGCTGGTGAAGTAGGTGTGGATATTTATAACCTGACTAAGTACACGCGCTCGAACCAAAATACCAACATTAACCAACGCCCAATCGTTCAAGTTGGCGATCATGTTAAGCGTGGCGATGTGGTTGCGGACGGCGCCTCAACCGATCTTGGTGAATTGGCCTTAGGTCAAAACATGACCGTCGCCTTTATGCCTTGGAATGGGTATAACTTTGAAGACTCCATCTTGATTTCTGAGAAGGTTGTAGCGGATGATCGATATACCTCCATTCACATTGAGGAACTATCGGTTGTAGCGCGAGACACAAAGTTAGGCTCGGAAGAGATCTCAAGGGATATTTCTAATTTGGCCGAATCCCAATTAGCACGCCTTGATGAAAGCGGTATCGTGTATATCGGTGCCGAGGTTGAGGCTGGTGACGTATTGGTCGGAAAGGTAACTCCAAAGGGCGAGACTACACTAACTCCAGAAGAGAAGCTATTGCGCGCAATCTTTGGTGAAAAAGCCTCTGATGTAAAAGATACTTCGTTACGCGTGCCTTCGGGAATGAGTGGTACCGTCATTGACGTTCAAGTATTTACTCGTGAAGGTATTGAGCGTGATGCACGCGCTCAATCCATTATTGCTGAAGAGCTCCAGCGCTATCGGTTAGATCTGAACGACCAGTTGCGTATTGTTGAGGGCGATGCATTTGATCGTCTACAAAAACTACTCTTAAATAAATCAGCCAATGGCGGCCCAAAGAAATTAGCTAAAGGTAGCAAGATTACGAAAGAGTATTTGTCAGAGTTGGATCGCTACCATTGGTTTGACATTCGGCCGGCAGATGAGGATGTCGCTACACAGGTCGAAGCGATCAAAGCTTCGATTGAAGCAAAGCGCAAGCAATTTGATGCAGCGTTTGAGGAAAAGCGTAAGAAGTTGACCCAAGGCGATGAATTGCCACCAGGTGTCACCAAGATGGTGAAGGTGTACTTGGCTGTGAAGCGCCGTTTGCAACCTGGCGACAAGATGGCAGGTCGTCATGGCAATAAGGGTGTTGTATCTAAGATTGTTCCAGTCGAAGACATGCCCTACATGGCCGACGGTCGTTCCGTTGATATCGTGCTTAATCCTTTAGGCGTTCCCTCACGGATGAACGTTGGCCAAATTCTGGAGACTCATTTGGGTTGGGCTGCTCAGGGTATTGGTAAACGGATTGATGCCATGCTCAAGGAACAGGCTAAGGTAGCTGATCTTAGAAAGTTCTTTAAGACGCTTTATAACGAAACGGGTCGTCAAGAAAATATCGATGACTTTAGCGATGAGCAGATTCTGGAACTTTCCAGCAACCTAAAGAATGGCTTGCCATTTGCAACCCCTGTTTTTGACGGTGCTACCGAAAACGAGATTGGCAAGATGTTGGAGTTTGCCTATCCAGATGATCAGGCCAAGAGTTTGCATATGACTCCATCGCGTCAGCAAATTACCTTGTATGACGGACGTACTGGCGATGCATTTGAGCGCCCTGTCACCGTTGGTGTAATGCATGTCTTGAAATTACACCATTTGGTTGATGACAAGATGCATGCTCGCTCAACCGGACCGTACTCCTTGGTGACGCAGCAACCTTTGGGCGGAAAAGCCCAGTTTGGTGGTCAGCGCTTTGGTGAAATGGAAGTTTGGGCACTAGAAGCGTATGGCGCCTCTTATGTCTTGCAAGAGATGCTCACCGTGAAGTCTGATGACATCACCGGGCGAACCAAAGTTTATGAAAACATCGTCAAGGGCGAGCACACGATTGATGCTGGCATGCCCGAATCGTTCAACGTTCTGGTGAAAGAAATCCGTTCGTTGGGTATTGACATTGACATGGAGCGTAACTGATATGAAAGCATTGCTCGATCTATTTAAGCAAACCTCTGGTGAAGAGCAGTTTGATGCCATCAAAATTGGCTTAGCTTCCCCTGAGAAGATTCGTTCGTGGTCTTTTGGTGAAGTTCGTAAGCCCGAAACGATTAATTACCGTACCTTTAAACCAGAAAGAGACGGTCTCTTTTGTGCCAAGATTTTTGGTCCGATTAAAGACTATGAGTGCTTGTGCGGTAAATATAAGCGTCTCAAGTTCCGCGGTGTTATTTGTGAAAAGTGCGGCGTTGAGGTCACCTTGGCCAAAGTGCGTCGTGAGCGCATGGGACACATTGAACTAGCTGCTCCGGTTGCGCACATTTGGTTTTTGAAATCTTTGCCATCCCGTTTGGGCATGGTCTTAGACATGACCTTGCGTGATATCGAGCGTGTTCTGTATTTCGAGGCATACGTTGTTGTTGATCCTGGCTTAACGCCTGAGGGTGCAATGAAGCGTGGTCAAATCATGTCTGAGGATGAGTACAACGCTAAGGTGGAAGAGTTTGGCGAGGGCGCCTTTACCGCCATTATGGGCGCTGAAGGTATTCGGGAGCTATTGCGCACGATTAATATCGATCGCGAAGTAGAGTCAATTCGTTCAGAGTTGAAGGCAACCGGCAGCGATGCCAAGATTAAAAAATACGCCAAGCGCCTCAAGGTTTTAGAGGCCTTCCAAAGCTCGGGCATCAAGCCTGACTGGATGATCATGGAGGTTTTGCCAGTATTGCCTCCTGAGCTGCGTCCTTTGGTGCCATTGGATGGTGGTCGTTTTGCAACCTCAGACTTGAACGACCTTTATCGTCGCGTCATTAATCGTAATAATCGTTTGCGTCGCCTTTTAGAGCTACGCGCACCAGAGATTATTGTTCGTAATGAAAAGCGCATGTTGCAAGAAGCGGTTGACTCTTTATTAGATAACGGTCGTCGTGGTAAGGCAATGACGGGAGCGAATAAGCGCCCCTTGAAGTCGCTTGCTGAGATGATTAAAGGTAAGAGTGGCCGTTTCCGTCAGAACTTGTTGGGTAAGCGCGTTGACTACTCAGGTCGTTCAGTCATCGTAGTAGGACCAACGCTGAAGTTGCATCAGTGCGGCTTGCCAAAGTTGATGGCTTTAGAGTTATTTAAGCCCTTCATTTTCAATAAGCTCGAGACACTTGGCATTGCAACCACCATTAAGGCTGCTAAGAAGGAAGTTGAGAGCCAAACCCCTATCGTTTGGGATATTTTGGAAGAGGTCATTCGAGAGCATCCAATTCTGTTAAATCGCGCCCCGACTTTGCACCGTCTTGGTATTCAGGCGTTTGAGCCAATGTTAATTGAGGGTAAGGCAATTCAGTTGCACCCCTTGGTCTGCGCTGCGTTCAATGCGGACTTTGACGGCGACCAAATGGCGGTTCACGTTCCACTCTCACTCGAGGCGCAAATGGAAGCCCGCACCCTGATGTTGGCATCGAACAATGTATTGTTCCCTGCCAACGGCGAGCCATCGATTGTGCCGTCACAGGACGTGGTGTTAGGTTTGTATTACGCTACGCGTGACAAGATTAACGGCAAGGGCGAAGGCATGGTATTTGCCGATATTCCTGAGGTGATTCGGGCATATGAGGCTGGAACCGTAGAACTCGCATCCCGGATTGCAGTACGCGTCACTGAATATGAAGTGGTTAACAAAAATGCTGAAGGCGACGAGCGGTTTGTTGCCAAGACATCGGTTCAACATACGTCGGTAGGCCGTGCAATTTTGTCTGAGATTTTGCCCAAAGGTATGGCTTTTGCAGAAATTAACAAGCCGCTGAAGAAAAAAGAAATCTCGCGGCTGATCAATACTTCCTTCCGTAAGTGCGGCTTGCGTGAAACCGTTATTTTTGCCGATCGTTTGTTGCAGGCAGGTTTCCGTTTGGCAACTAAGGCAGGCATCTCGATTGCCATCGATGACATGTTGATTCCAAGCTCGAAAGACGGAATCATTAACGAAGCTGCCGGCAAAGTGAAAGAGTATGACAAGCAATTTATGTCAGGCTTGGTAACCAATCAAGAGCGTTATAACAACGTCGTTGATATTTGGGGTGCTGCCGGCGATCAGGTTGGCAAGGCGATGATGGATGAGTTATCGCATGTTGATGTGAAGGATCGCAACGGCAAGTCAGTCCGTCAAGAGTCCTTTAACTCCATTTATATGATGGCCGACTCTGGAGCGCGTGGTTCAGCAGCACAGATTCGTCAGCTTGCTGGAATGCGTGGTTTGATGGCCAAGCCCGATGGTTCAATCATTGAGACGCCAATCACAGCGAACTTCCGTGAAGGTTTGAACGTCTTGCAATATTTCATTTCCACTCACGGCGCTCGTAAGGGTCTTGCAGATACTGCGTTGAAGACTGCAAACTCGGGGTATTTGACCCGCCGTTTATGCGATGTGACTCAAGATCTGGTTGTGGTTGAGGAAGATTGCGGCGCAAGTAATGGCGTAACGATGCGCGCTTTGGTCGAGGGCGGCGAAATTATTGAGGCCCTGCGCGATCGTATTTTGGGCCGCGTCTGCATTGGTGATATCTTGCATCCAGACACTCAAGAGGTCATTATTCCTCACGATACTTTGCTCGAAGAAGATCATGTCGATCAAATCGTTGAATTGGGTATTGACGAGGTCAAGGTGCGTACGGTGCTTACCTGCGAGACTCGTTATGGCTTGTGCGCGAAGTGTTATGGACGCGACCTTGGTCGTGGCGGTCTCGTGAATGTGGGTGAAGCAGTTGGTGTAATCGCAGCTCAGTCGATTGGTGAGCCTGGCACCCAGTTAACGATGCGTACCTTCCATATTGGCGGAGCGGCATCACGCGCTTTGGTTGCTAGCAACGTGGAGGTCAAGTCGAACGGTTCGTTGAAGTTCTCCTCCACCATGCGATTTGTAACCAATGCCAAGGGCGAGCAAGTCGTGATTTCTCGTTCGGGCGAGGCCTTAGTCTTGGATGACAACGGTCGCGAACGCGAGCGTCATAATATTCCGTATGGAGCGACCTTGCTAGTGAAAGAGGGCGCAAGCGTAAAAGCTGGAACCAGCATTGCAACATGGGATCCATTAACTCGCCCGATTATTTCTGAGTATGCAGGTATTGCACGCTTTGAGAATGTTGAAGAAGGCGTAACGGTTGCCAAGCAAGTCGATGAAGTTACGGGTTTATCAACCTTAGTGGTGATTGATGGCAAGCGTCGTTCAGCAGCCAGCAAAGGCTTGCGTCCAGTCATTCAGTTGCTCGATGAAAAAGGAAATCAAACCAAGATTGCTGGTACCGATCATCCAGTAACGATCGGCCTTCAAGTGGGCGCATTGATTACTGTTAAAGATGGCCAGAAGATCGAGGTTGGTGAGGTGTTGGCACGTATTCCAATTGAGTCACAAAAGACGCGTGATATTACTGGCGGCTTGCCACGAGTTGCTGAACTTTTCGAAGCTCGCTCACCGAAAGATGCTGCTATTTTGGCCAAGGTGACTGGAACCGTTTCGTTTGGTAAAGAAACAAAGGGTAAGCAGCGCTTGGTCATTACCGATATGGATGGTGAGAGCAGCGAATTCCTCATTCCAAAAGAGAAGCAGGTCTTAGTTCATGATGGTCAAGTGGTGAACAAGGGCGAAATGATTGTGGAAGGCCCAGCTGACCCACACGATATTTTGCATCTCAAGGGAATTGAAGAATTAGCGATCTACATCGTCGATGAGGTTCAAGACGTTTATCGACTGCAAGGTGTAAAGATCAACGACAAGCACATTGAAGTAATTGTGCGTCAAATGTTGCGTCGTGTTCAGATTACCAATGCTGGCGATACGAACTTCATCACCGGTGAGCAAGTGGAGCGCTCTAAGCTGTATGACGAGAATGATCGAGTCATCGCAGAAGGTAAACAACCCGCTCAGTTCGAAAATATTCTGCTTGGAATCACGAAGGCATCCTTGTCGACCGATAGCTTTATTTCGGCGGCATCCTTCCAAGAGACCACCCGTGTTTTAACGGAAGCAGCCATCATGGGCAAAGTGGACACCTTAAGAGGCTTAAAGGAAAACGTCATTATTGGTCGACTAATTCCGGCGGGTACTGGTTTGGCCTATCGTCGGGCGAGAAAAGTGCGAGAGCAATTTGAGCGCGATCGTGCCCAGATGATTGCCGCTGAAGAGGCTCTGGCCTTGGATGTTGGTGCTGAGGCTGAACAGGTTGAGGCTGCTGCGACCCCTGAAGGTGAAGCTGAGCAAAGTTAGGGTAGTCATCGGCACAATGACCAGTCTTTCCCAACAAGTTGACGGGAAGGGCTGGTCAAGCTAGAATGCTGAGTTCTACTGATTTATAACAAAATCAATTGCTTAGTAAATAGCCAGTTAAATTTAATAAGTTATTGATCTTAAAGATAAAAGTAATAAGCGAGTATATATTTATGCCAACAATTAATCAGCTGCTGCGTAAGCCGCGCTCACGACTAGTCATTAAGAGCAAAAGCCCAGCGTTGCAGAATAGCCCCCAGCGCCGCGGTGTTTGTACCCGTGTTTACACGACGACACCAAAAAAGCCAAATTCGGCATTGCGTAAAGTGGCAAAGGTTCGCTTAACCAACGGTTTTGAGGTGATCTCTTACATCGGTGGTGAGGGTCACAATCTTCAAGAGCACTCGGTAGTGCTAATCCGCGGCGGTCGTGTAAAAGACCTGCCTGGCGTGCGCTATCACATTGTTCGTGGATCTCTTGACTTACAGGGCGTTAAAGATCGTAAGCAGGCTCGATCCAAGTATGGTGCAAAGCGCGCTAAGAAAGCGTAATTTGATTTAGTTGTTTTGTAGTAAAGGCCATTTTGGCAAGTAAGTGGCTACTTCGCTTTGATACAAAGTTGTTGAGTAGCTGAGGGAATGTTCCCTAACTGAATAGATAGGAGTTGTTATGCCGCGTCGTCGCGAAGTCCCGAAACGGGAAATTCTTCCTGACCCAAAATTTGGGAACGTGGAAGTTGCTAAGTTCATGAACGTCTTAATGCTTGACGGTAAGAAGTCCGTTGCAGAGCGTATCGTTTATGGTGCCTTTGAGCACATTGAGAAAAAAGCCAACAAAGAGCCTCTCGAGATTTTCTCGACTGCGATGGGAAATGTTAAGCCCATGGTTGAGGTCAAAAGCCGCCGCGTTGGCGGTGCCAACTATCAAGTGCCTGTTGAAGTTCGTCCATCGCGTCGGTCTGCGTTGGCGATGCGCTGGCTAAGAGAGGCTGCTAAGAAACGTGGTGAGAAATCCATGGCACAGCGTTTGGCAAATGAATTATTGGAAGCTGCCGAAGGTCGTGGCGGCGCAATGAAGAAGCGTGAAGAGGTTCACCGCATGGCTGAAGCCAACAAAGCCTTCTCGCATTTCCGTTTCTAACGCTCTAACCGAAAGAGGAAAAAGTGGCACGTAAAACCCCCATTGAGCGCTATCGAAATATTGGTATCTCTGCACACATTGATGCTGGCAAAACAACGACGACAGAACGCGTGTTGTTTTATACCGGCGTAAATCACAAAATCGGCGAAGTTCATGATGGCGCTGCCACGATGGACTGGATGGAGCAAGAGCAAGAGCGTGGAATTACCATCACCTCAGCAGCGACAACTGCCTTCTGGAAAGGCATGGCTGGTAATTATCCAGAGCATCGCATCAATATCATTGACACACCAGGTCACGTTGACTTCACGATCGAAGTAGAGCGCTCAATGCGTGTATTGGATGGCGCTTGCATGGTTTACTGCGCGGTGGGCGGAGTTCAGCCCCAATCCGAAACCGTTTGGCGTCAAGCAAACAAATACAGAGTTCCTCGATTGGCCTTTGTGAACAAAATGGATCGTACTGGCGCGAATTTCTTCAAGGTCTATGACCAAATGAAAGCTCGCCTTAAGGCGAACCCAATTCCAATCCAAGTTCCAATTGGTGCTGAGGAAAATTTCCAAGGCGTTATTGACTTGATCAAGATGAAGGCCATTATTTGGGATGACGCCTCCCAAGGGACCAAATTTACATACGGTGACATCCCTGCAGAACTAAAAGAAATTGCAGAAGAGTGGCGCGAGAAAATGCTCGAGGCTGCGGCTGAAAGCTCTGAGGAAATGATGGACAAATACCTTGGCGGTGAAACGCTCACCGAAGAGGATATTAAAAAAGCGTTGCGCCATCGCACCATTGCTGGAGAAATCGTGCCAATGCTTTGTGGCAGCGCCTTTAAGAATAAAGGTGTTCAAGCCATGCTGGACGCAGTAGTTGATTTCTTGCCATCACCCGTTGATATTCCCCCGGTCAAAGGCGAAAAAGAAGACGGAAGCGAAACGAGCCGTAAAGCAAGTGATGACGAAAAGTTCTCGGCACTTGCATTTAAGATCATGACCGACCCATTTGTTGGCCAGTTAATTTTCTTCCGCGTGTACTCTGGAGTTGTAAATTCTGGCGATACCATTTACAACCCGATTAAGGGCAAGAAGGAGCGCATTGGTCGTCTGCTTCAGATGCATGCTAATCAGCGTGAGGAAATTAAAGAAGTTCGTGCTGGCGACATTGCTGCCGCGGTTGGTTTAAAAGAAGCGACCACTGGCGAAACCCTTTGCGATCCAGACAACATTTTGATCTTAGAGCGCATGGTATTCCCAGAGCCAGTGATTTCTCAGGCTGTTGAGCCCAAAACCAAAGCTGACCAGGAGAAGATGGGCTTAGCTCTGAATCGCCTTGCACAAGAGGACCCATCGTTCCGCGTGAAGACCGATGAAGAATCTGGCCAGACCATTATTTCTGGGATGGGCGAGTTGCACCTTGAGATTATTGTTGACCGTATGAAGCGCGAGTTCGGCGTTGAGGCAACGGTTGGTAAACCACAAGTTGCTTATCGCGAGACGATTCGTAAGGTGTGCGATGAAATCGAAGGCAAGTTTGTTAAGCAATCTGGTGGCCGCGGTCAATATGGACATGTGGTATTAAAACTGGAGCCACAAGATCCAGGTAAGGGTTTTGAGTTTGTCGATGCAATCAAAGGTGGTGTCGTTCCTCGTGAATACATTCCTGCCGTTGAAAAGGGAATCGTTGAAACACTCAATGCCGGAGTACTTGCTGGCTACCCAGTGGTTGACGTAAAGGCAACCCTGTTCTTTGGTTCCTATCACGATGTTGACTCGAATGAGAATGCATTCAAGATGGCGGCGTCGATGGCATTTAAAGATGGAATGCGTAAAGCAACTCCAGTACTGCTTGAGCCAATGATGGCAGTAGAAGTTGAGACCCCCGAAGACTTCATGGGTAACGTGATGGGTGATTTATCCTCACGCCGTGGAATTATGCAAGGCATGGATGACATTCCTGGTGGCGGCAAGATTGTGCGCGCCGAGGTTCCCCTCGCAGAAATGTTTGGCTATTCAACCGGCTTGCGTTCATTAACGCAAGGCCGCGCGACCTACACCATGGAATTTAAGCATTATTCAGAAGCACCAAAGAACGTCGCTGACGCTGTCATTGCAGCAAAAGCAAAGTAATTTTTTGAACATTGATTAGCTAAATAAAAGGCACCCAAAATGGCAAAAGAAAAATTTGAACGGACTAAACCCCATGTGAACGTTGGCACCATTGGTCACGTCGACCACGGTAAGACCACGCTCACCGCAGCAATCACCACCGTGCTCTCCAAG
>VGIH01000031.1 GCA_016867965.1 Betaproteobacteria bacterium
TTGCCTCAACCGATATAGGGTGTGACCAGATGCACTGGCCAGGTGCTGGCTAGTGCACCACTGGTTCCAAATACCAACATGGCTGAGGCAAGTTGCCCTTGCTGGGAAGGGGCGTACCACGCTCTAAAGCCCGAGAATGCTGCCATCAGACATGCAGATACCCCCATTCCAATTAAGACCCGAGCTATTACAAGCGTATTGAAGTTCTCGGCCAAGGCAAAAATAATGGCACCAATTACAGCAAGGATCATCACCCACGCTTCAGTAATTCGTGGGCCAAAGCGATCAAGCGCTAAACCCAAGGGAATTTGAGTCATTCCAAAACCGACAAAATATGCCGATGACAAAAGCCCTAAATCGGCATTGCTAATTTGGAGGTCACGCACAAGATCAGGAGCGATCACCACATTAATCGTGCGAAATGCATAGGACATGAAGCAGGCCATTGCAAAGCATAAGAAAATATGCAATGCAAACCCGCCCTCGACCGGTAGCTTTAAACGATCATTGGGCCTGCCATACCAATGGGAGTAATGGATTCGACTCATTGGCACTTAGTTTGGTCGAAACTCATCAAAAAAAATGCTGATGTTTTCTTGGTTAAGGAGCGGCTCGAGTTGACTCGACTGGCCCGTACGAATCACACTAATTTGATAGAGGTTCACAGAATCATTTGCTGCCGGCCTAATGAGCCACCGTACGCGCATCACCTTCTTATTATGCGCAAGATCTAAATAAAAATCCTGAGCCACCTGTTTAGTTTGAGCTGCTGACCCAATTCGGCTAGTGGCATCTTTAACCAGATTAAATTGGGTGGTGGGAACTTGCTGCAATAGGGTATTTTGTAACATCTTCTCAACCATTGTGACTTGGGTCGCAATCGTTGCTGGAATTTGTGTAGTCATCACCGCAAACACATCTTCATTCACTTTAGCGAACTCCAACGTTTGCTTTAAGGAAGTCTGCTGGTAATTGATACTGCGCTCAATCAACTGAGGTTTACTTGGAAACATCGCCGAATAGCCCTGAGCATCATTTTTAATGGTGCGCCAATCGAACTGGGGGCTACACGCTACGATCAGAATACCAAGGGTAACTAGCCCAAATCTGCGCAACACTCTATACAACACCAGCCTCATGGGCTTGTTGATCGGCGTGATAACTTGATCGGACCATCGCACCAACTGCTGCATGGCTAAAGCCCATCGCATAGGCTCTTTGCTCAAACTCTTTAAAGGTATCCGGATGTACGTACCGCAATACGGGCAGATGATGATTTGATGGGGCAAGGTACTGACCAATGGTGAGCATATCAATATGATGCGCACGCATATCCTGCATTACCTCCAAAATCTCTTCATCGGTCTCGCCTAAACCAACCATCAATCCACTCTTGGTTGGTATCTGCGGAAAGCGCACCTTAAAGTCCATCAATAACTTCAATGAGTGCGCATAGTCTGACCCTGGTCGGGCTTGTTTATACAAACGCGGTACGGTCTCAAGGTTATGGTTCATGACATCGGGCAAACCTTGTGGATCGCTAGCAAAAATATCGAGAGCCTTCTCAAGACGACCCCGAAAATCAGGCACCAAAACCTCAATACGCGTTGAAGGTGAGAGTTCTTTGGTGCGACGAATGCAATCGACAAAATGCTGTGCACCTCCGTCTCGCAGGTCATCGCGATCCACACTCGTAATTACGACATAAGATAATTTGAGTGCAGCAATTGTTTTGGCCAGGTTAATTGGTTCTTGTAAATCCAGAGGATCGGGTCTGCCATGACCCACATCACAAAACGGACAGCGGCGGGTGCATTTATCGCCCATGATCATAAATGTGGCCGTACCTTTGCCAAAGCATTCACCAATATTTGGGCAGCTCGCCTCTTCGCACACCGTGACCAACTGGTTCTCACGCAAAATCTGTTTGATCTCTGTAAATCGTGAACTACTCGATGCGGCTTTCACCCGAATCCAATCTGGCTTTTTTAGAGTCTCGGCTAGAGGCACGATCTTGATCGGAATCCGCGCGGTCTTATCTGCTGACTTTTGTTTTTGCAGCGGATCGTATTCTTTTTTTAAATCGCTCATCAAACAGGTTCCAGTTGCAATTGCTGTTGTAGGTGATTCAATAAAGTTCCTGCAACGGTATCGATATTCTCGCAAATTCCCAACGATTTGAGATCAACGGTTCGTAAGCCCTCATAGCCACAGGGGTGGATAGCATCAAAGGGCGATAAGTCCATATCAATATTCAGTGCCAAACCATGATAACTGCATTGTTTGGTAATTTTAAGCCCTAGGGCTGCAATCTTCGCACCCCAAAGAGACTCTTCTACCTCAGACTGGTTACTAAGATAAATGCCAGGGGCTCCTGGTTTGCGTTCAGCAATCACCTTGTAAGCTCTGAGCGTCTGGATCACCGCTTCCTCGATACTTCGAACGAACTCTTTCACAAAAAGCTTCTTACGCCTAAGATCCAGTAATAAATAAATCACGATTTGCCCTGGCCCGTGATAGGTAATCTCACCACCACGGTCAACCTCAATAAGCGGAATCGAATCAATCGGAGTATGCAAATTAGTTGGCTCTCCAGCCAAACCCAAGGTAAAGACTGGAGGGTGCTGCAAGACCCAAATCTCATCTGCCGTTGTTGCAGAACGATCCTGTGTAAACCGTTTCATGGCATCAAAGGCTTTCTGGTAATCCACAATGCCCAAGAAGCGAATTTGCACTGGGCTAGCCTGCATATCAGTCACTAGAGTACGACGCTCACCAAGGGATGTGTGGATAAGGTTCGATAGATTTCATCGAGCTGCTCCCGGCTCGTTACATGCACCGTGATGGTTAGACCGAGGTAATTACCATCACGCGATGGCCGCTCTTCAATACTTGTCTCCTGAAAATCAGGGTCAAATTGCTTAGCAACATGAATCACCGCAGGCAAGAACTCGGGGGTGGCTTTACCCATTACTTTGATTGGAAAATCACAGGGATACTGTATCAAGGACTCCGCTGGAGTGTTGGTGTTCATGATGATGCTCTCGGAAAGCCCAACCAGTTAGACAAAATGATATTACGAATACAGTGCAGCTTGCGATGAAAAAAATGATCTGCTCCTGGCACAACATGAACCGTTAATTCTTGAGGCCTGGTCCAATCGAATACAGCACTCAATGGAATGGTCTCATCATTTTCTCCATGAATCACGATCGTATCGGTTGGAACACGTTCGGTTAACTCCCATTTACTCGCTGCGCTACCAACCATCACAAAACGCTCTACCGGTCGACCAAGCTCAGCCAATTTTTGTACTAAATGCGTACCCACATAACTTCCAAATGAGAAGCCGGCCAACACCAAGGGCAATTGATTGACCTGAGTAATCCATGACTGTTCATTGGCATTAGACAAGCTTTGTAACCAAGCGCCTGGGGTGCGCATCCAATCGCTAATGACAATTAGATCATCGAGCTCACCGCGCCCCTCATCATGAATGCCTTCTGATAAACCAACGCCACGAAAATTTGGGCGCACGCACACATAATCGAGCTGATTAAAGGTTCTTGCTAAGGTCTGCACTACCTTGTTATCCATCGTTCCCCCAAGAAGCGGGTGGGGATGCGCAATCAAGGCCAGCCCCCGCAGCACAGTATGGGGATTTTGCTTAAGGCTTTCTGGTAAATCAATCGAGAGCTGAATTAGACCTGCTGGGCCTTGGATCGTAATGGTTTGGGTCCGACTATTCATGCGATGCGCCAATCGCTCAACTAAATCATTAAACGTTCGACAGGCTTACCTTGCACCAAATGAGAGTCGATGATTTCTGTCACATCCTCGGTATCGATCATGGAATACCATATGCCCTGCGGATAAACCACCATGACCGGACCATTCGCACAATGGTCTAAGCAGCCGGCTTTATTCACGCGCACCTTACCGGCACCGTTAAGCCCTAGCTCCTTAACCCGTTTTTTAGTGAAATCAAATAACGCTTGGGCATTGTGTCGAGCACAGCAATCATCGCCATTACTTCGCTCGTTTAAACAAAAAAATAGATGATATTGATAACTCATTCTCAAATTATATCGATGGATAGCGCTTCTAGCTGAACTCAGTTATTTGCTCGGCGCGCAAAATATATAAGCCAAATAAATGCTACTGGTAACCATAACCAAGACAGCCATTGCATTAAATCATTGAGATGTGCCAAGCGGCTGTGATTCCATCGCGGCAGGCTGATGGTGAAGTATGGATTATCTGGAAAATAGTTCACCAAAATCATCAAAGCGACTAATGCGCTGATGCAAGCAATGAGCCGAATGCTGGTTGAAAAGCGCATAAAGATACCAGCCAGGAGACTACTGAGCACCATCCCCCAAATGGCACCCGCACTTAACCATACAAATCCAAACTCCGATCCAAACTGTAGGGATGTAAACAATGATTTGATCGTGATCGTGATCACTAACAATCCTGCTAGTAAGGGTAATTTAGGAATATTGTTGCGAAGTGCTAAAGAAAAAAATAGGCAAACGCCAAACCAACTAAGCCCCGTCACTAAGGCCTCATAAATGGTGTGATGAATTCCATCCAAACCCCAGCTTGCAATCGGATTTACGCCGAGACCCAAAAAGCCCATTCCTAACCATGCGCTTTGGGGATAAATTTGTGCAAACGGAAACAAAATGAACAGGGCAACGCTCAGCCAACGTGTGCCAAACCAATAATCAAAACGCTTACGTAGCGCCGTTCCAGATAACCAGTGTGGCCCTAAGGGTTGAGCTAACAATCCACCAATAAAAGCGCCCATTAGATTAGCGATCCAGTCAATTTGTGTAGGTACTCGAGTGGGCAGCCAACTTTGTGCACTTTCGATCGATCCCGATAGAAAGGCGCTAAATACTACGGTGATAGCAATCGCTTGAAATCCTTGCCAGCGAGGATAAAGTGCAAAGACCAAAATAAAGCCTAAAGGAATGTATCCCAAGATATTGATCGTGACATCAAATAAGGTGATGTATTTTGGTAAGGGGCCAGTCCACCACGCAAATGGATCTAAACCAAACTTCCAATCCACATTAAAAGGGTTTAAGCAGCCATAGCCAATCAGGAAAACATAGATAATCGCAATTGCTCGAGCCAGTGGCATCGCCTGTAAAGGCCAATGAATACGCTGTGGCACTCTTGGGGTATCAGCGCGTTCCTGGATAAGGTCTTTTTCGTCTTTACCTGACATAAGTACCCATTCTAGCGAGACCTTTCTACAATAGACAAATGAACTGGAATTGCATTCTTGAGCGCGTCGCTCAAACTGAATCAACCAACGATGACCTGATGGCGCGATGGCGCTCAAGGGAACTTATCGATCCCGTCTCTCGCTTAGCCAAACACCAAACCAATGGCAAAGGGCGAGCAGGGCGACAATGGTTTGCCGAGCCAAACTCATCCTTATCGTTCTCGCTTGCTTATCCATTTAATCAATCACAGCAATTTCTACACGGGCTAAGTCTTGTTTGTGGACTGGCTGTTATCCAGGGTATTTCCAAGAGTCTTGGGCTTGATGAAATGAATCTGCGACAACATGGTCTCTCGCTGAAGTGGCCCAATGATCTTCTCATTAACGAACATAAATTAGGAGGGATTCTGATTGAAGGGGGGAAACTTTCAAGCTCGAATGCGAATGAACGAGTCTGGATGATTATTGGGATTGGCATGAACTTAACTCATTCCAAGGCCCTGGAAAATGCTACCCAATTACCCATTAGCGCTCTGTCAGAGCTCAATCAAAAACACATGCCGATGGAAGCCGATTTAGTTTGGCTCGCCATTCTCAACGCCCTTGGTGATTATTTAGAGCTATTCGCCACTAAAGGATTTGTACCGTTTCGCTCGCAGTGGGATTTTTGGGACGCCTACCGAAATCAACCCGTGAGTATCTCTGAATCTGGCTTAATTAAGCAAACAGGTATTGCGCATGGTATCAATGAAGAAGGGGCATTCTTACTGCAAGAGTTTGGTAAGGCTGAGCTAACAACGATTTATGCCGGCGATGTGTCCCTCAGAAGGCACACATGAGCTCATTCTTATTGATTGATATTGGTAACTCTCGCTTAAAGTGGGCTAGCGTTGATGGCAAACGTAACCCCATTGAGCGGGATAAAAAATTATGGGATCACTCCGGTGCAATCGATACTAAATTACTAGGTTCAAAAGAACACCGTGATGAACTGGCTCACTATATTTTCAATACCATCCCAGCCCCAAGTGCGATTGGGCTTTGCAGTGTGGCAGCTGAATCTGCAGTACAACAATTGAGTAATCTACTTCAACCCTGGCGACACTGCCCACAATTTCGTCTAGTAGGTAATTCATCGTATCCATCCCTACGGACCCAATACCAAAACACCCATACTCTGGGCGCTGATCGCTGGGCCGCTTTGATTGCCGCTCGTCATTTATCCAATGACAACACCTTAGTGATTTGTGCTGGAACCGCTACGACCATTGATTTTCTGGGTGGCAACGGTATGCACTATGGCGGCTGGATTCTGCCCGGTTTGGGTCTAATGCGACAAAGTCTATTGCAACATACTGCCGGTCTTGATGTGGCCAGCCTTCATCAACAATCGTCCGGTATTGGATTAGATACTGCGAACGCTATTGACGAAGGATCCCGACTAGCCCATTTGGGGGCAATTCAAGAGGCGATGAATTTTGCTAAGCAACACCATCAAATAATTACCCGGGTATGGATCGATGGCGGCAATACGAATATCGTATTTGATGATTTGATTCGAAATCAAATCCCCGTAGAAAAAATGCCGGGTTTAGTACTTCGTGGACTTTGGGCCTGGCTCAACACCCAGGTCACAGCGAACTAAGAACGAATCTTACCCAGTAGATTTGTGGTGGAACGCTCGTAAATAAAAGGGATTGCAAATGCCTTTCCTCCCCAAGCCTGCAAGACCTTGGTTTCCTCTAAAGACTCAATCGCATAGTCTCCGCCTTTGACATAAACATCTGGGCGGATCCGACGAATCAATTCGACAGGAGTTTGTTCTGAGAACAGTACGACCAAATCAATGCTCTCTAATGCGGCTAGAAGGGCCATTCGATCTTCCTGACCATTAATCGGACGATCTGAACCCTTTCCCAACATGCGTACCGATGCATCGGAGTTGACGCCAACGACAAGGCTCATTCCTAGCTGGCGGGCTTGTGCCAAATAACTCACATGGCCCCGGTGCAAAAGATCGAACACCCCATTTGTGAAAACCATGGGGCGAACTAAAGTATTTAACTTTGCCTCTAAATCCCCACTGGTGGTACATAGTTTTGCTTCAAAAGCAGGGGGCTTTATGATTGGCTGCGTCATAAAGCAAATTCTAGATGATTCCAACCCAAAACCCTACCCGATCCGGAATTAAAGGGGTAATTTTTCCCAAAATACAAAAGAAGGCGGAAGGCGGTAGACTTCAAGGTTTCTAGCTTAAAAGTGAGGATTCTTGATGAAATGGTTAATCATGATTTCCCTATTTGGTGCAACGACCATGCTAAGTCCAAATGATGCCCACGCCAACCCATCGGCGAATAAGTGCAGCCCTGCACTTTCGCATACCTTTCCAAGGCTTCAGGATGAAATCCCCCAAAATCTTTGCCAATACCAAGGCAAAGTCGTGATGGTGGTGAATACAGCCAGCTTTTGTGGTTTCACCAGCCAGTATGAGTCACTTGAGAAAATTTATGCGCGTTATAAAGATCGTGGCTTTGTGATTCTTGGCTTTCCATCGAATGATTTTGGACAACAGGAGCCCGGATCGAATAAAGAAATTGCGGAGTTTTGTAAAAATACCTACGATGTAAAATTTCCAATGTTTGCTAAAAGCTCCGTTAGTGGCAGAGAAGCGAATCCTCTATTTAAGATGTTGATTGCCAAAACGGGTACCACACCGAAGTGGAATTTTTACAAATATCTGATTGATCGTGACGGCAATATTGTTGATTCCTTTAATAGCCTAACGAAACCGGATAGCAAATCAATTACCTCTGAAATTGAAAAACTACTAAAGTCTAAAGCCTCGTGAACGCTTCTTCCCATTCCACGCCCCAAAAAAAAGTTGCGATTGTCGGCGCCGGCATCTCCGGCTTGGGCTGCGCATATGCATTACAAAAAAATGCAGGGGTTCATGTCACGCTGTTTGAGGAAGCGTCGCATATTGGCGGACACAGCAATACTGTTGAGATTGAGGTTCCAGGTCGCAATGGTGTGATCAAGTGCGCTGTGGATACTGGGTTTTTAGTCTTTAACCGGAAAACCTACCCACGCCTAACGCGTTTGTTCGAGGAACTGCAGGTTCCAATTGCTTTATCTGAAATGACCTTCTCAGTTTCCATTGATCAGTCCCTAGAATGGTCGGGTGATAACCTCAATACTTTATTTGGGCAACGAAAGAATTTACTACGGCCAGCGTTTTGGAGAATGGTTGCCGATATTGTGCGTTTTAATCGCTTAGCAACTGAACTAGCAACAAAACAGGTAAATTCTGGACACAGTACCGATCCGAAACAACTGCAATCGATCGCATCATTTCTGGATGAGCATGGATTAGGTCAATCGTTTCGGGAGTGGTACTTTTTACCGATGATTGGTGCGATATGGTCCTGCCCCACCCAACAAATGCTGGAATTTCCGATCGAAACCATGGTGCGGTTTTGTCACAACCACGGCCTCTTGCAGGTCAACAATCGTCCTCAATGGTTAACGGTTAGGGGTGGGTCAAAAGAGTACGTGGCAAGACTAATCAATGCCATGCATCCCGAGCGATTTAAGTTAATTCGTGAGGCCGTCAAAAAAGTGAATGTGCCCGATCCGCAAAGTCCTGATAAACGTGTTGAATTGATTAGTGCTCAAGGTATCCATTATTTTGATGAGGTTGTTATGGCCTGTCATAGCGATGAGAGCCTGAAGCTACTCCATGGGATTGCTGAATTTGATCGATCTCTCTTGGCAGCTATCCCCTATCAATCAAATCGCGCAGTGTTGCATCGAGATGCCAACCTCTTGCCCCGAACAAAACGCTGCTGGGCAGCCTGGAACTACAAAACAAATTACTCCAATAATCAAATCCAAGCGGTGAGTGTTGACTATCTCATCAACAAGCTCCAACCCTTACCAGCTGCATTGCATGAGCCAATTATTGTTAGCCTTAACCCCTTAGTTGAGCCAAAGCCTGATTTAGTTTTTAAGGAAATTGCCTACTCACACCCTATCTTTGATACGAAGGCCATTTCGGCACAAAAAAATCTTTCATTAATTCAGGGTAAGGGGGGTATTTGGTTCTGTGGCGCTTGGACTGGATATGGTTTTCATGAAGATGGTCTTCGCTCGGGAGAGTTAGTAGCGGCCGACCTGGTTGCCTCGTTGCATGCCCCTCTCAAGCGTCCGCCTCTTCAATCAGCAAACTAAGATAAAGCATTAGCATTGCAAGTGATGGCTCATCTACTCATTAATTTTGGTCAAGTAAAACATAGTCGCTTAAGACCGGTGAGCAACCGCTTTAGTTATGGGGTTTTTACATTAAAGATCCCTATGCGAGAACGTAATCGCAATTCCACTCTTTTGAAGCAACATGGGATTGGTGATAACCATTGGGCTTTTTACTCTTTTTATGACCGCGATCATGGTCAGGGCACTGAAGATAGCCTCGCATGGGCAGAGTCTCTTTTTGCGCAAGGGGGTATTTCAATTCCTGAGGGTGAAATCTGGCTACAAACATTTCCAAGAATATTGGGTTACGTTTTCAATCCTGTCAGCTTTTGGATCTATACCGATACACATCATGCTGTACGAGCGATCTTGGCTGAAGTAAACAATACCTTTGGTGAACGGCATTGTTACCTACTTCATAAAAGTGATGGATCAGAATTGCATTCTGGCGAGACGCTTATTAGCCAAAAAATTTTTCATGTTTCACCATTTTGCGATGTTTCTGGTGAGTATCGCTTTCGGTTCCTTTTTTCCAAAGATAGCCAACGCAAAATTGATTCGGTATGTCGTATTGAGCTGTACACCGACAATCAGCCACTTATCTATACCAGCATTAGTGGTCAAGATTTTCCCCTATCCCGTTCTGCTTTAAACCGTGCAAAGCTTCGCTACCCAATGATGACCTTTGGGGTCATAGCACGCATTCACTGGCAAGCGCTCAAACTTTGGCTAAAGGGGGTACCATTTCACTCAAAGCCAACGCCTCCCAGAATTGAAGTGAGTTCATGATTCGACCCGGACAAACCCTACTTCATAAATTATCGGTGTCGCGCACTGACCAATTACCAGCAGATGGAAAAATAACCCTTGCCGCTCGGACCATTGAGCGCCTCTTAAAACAGTTATCCATCGGTCACCTAGTGATGACCTTTCCAAATAGGGAACAGCGTGAATTTGGAAATCGAACTGATTCGTTACATGCCGAGATTCGATTTCATCGCTGGTCAGCATTTCAGGATATTTTGCGACACGGAGATATCGGTTTTGCTGAAGGGTATATACGCGGCGATTGGGACAGTCCTCACCTTGAGAAACTGCTCGATTTAGCAGTCAAAAATCGCAATATTCTTGAGCGCGCCATTTATGGCAATTGGTTTGGATCCTTGGTATATCGATTTCGTCATTTTTTAAATCGTAATAATAAGACGGGTAGCAAAAAAAATATTCATGCGCATTACGACTTGGGAAATGCTTTTTATCGCTTATGGCTTGATCTAAGCATGACCTACTCAAGCGCTTGGTTTCAGGCCGATCCCAATACCAGTTTAGAGCTTGCGCAACGGGCAAAATATCAAAACATCCTGAAGTCTCTAGCACTTCAACCAAATAGCAAGGTTCTTGAGATTGGTTGTGGTTGGGGTGGATTTATGGAGGAAGCGGCGCTTGCCGGTCACCAGGTCACCGGTCTTACCCTGTCAACTGAGCAGCAGTCATTTGCGATAGATCGTTTGAATCATCAATGGCCCAATCGTCATGAAGTGCGACTGCAAGATTATCGAGATTGTAAGGATCAGTTTGATGGGATTGCCTCCATTGAAATGTTTGAGGCTGTTGGTGAACAGTATTGGCCAATGTATTTTGAGACAATTTCTCGCTGTCTTAAGAAAAATGGCAAAGCATGCATCCAAACGATCGTAATCGCAGAAAATTTGTTTGACCGCTATCGTAAAAGTACAGACTTTATTCAGCAATATATTTTTCCGGGTGGAATGCTGCCTTCACGAGAAGCCTTTAAGCATTATGCGCAGCAAGCGGGTCTACAAATCGAATGTGAATTTGCCTTTGGACATGACTATGCCAAAACCCTTTGTATTTGGTATGAGCACTTTAATCAAAAGCTCTCAGAAATCCGAGGACTCGGATTTGATGATCCTTTCATTCGGCTATGGAACTTTTATTTAATGTATTGTGCAGCTGGCTTCAAAGAGCAAAACATTGATGTAGTTCAATTTACGCTTAGCCACCAACCGAAATAAGGTAGCCAATGAAGCAACCAGCGATTTCTAACTTTAAACAATGTCGTATATGGGTAATTGGGGCCTCAAGTGGCATTGGTGAGGCTTGCGTCAGGGATCTTTTTCAAAAGGGTGCACGAGTTGCATTGTCAAGCCGTCGCGTTGATCGACTTGAAGCAATCGCACAAAGCTACCCAGAAAAAGATCATTTAATCCTACCTGTTGATGTCATGCGTGAAGCTGATATTCAAGAGGCATATCAGAAGATTGAGAAGGAATGGGGTGGCATTGATTTACTGCTTTTTGTATCCGGTATTTATATTCCGATGCGAGCAGATACCTTCAATATGGCTGACGCTGAGAAAACTGTCGATTCCAATCTCTTGGGTCCAATGCGCGCAGTTGCTACTGTATTGCCGGCTATGCTTAATCGCAGTAGTGGACATATTGCAATCGTTGGTAGTGTTGCAGGCTATAGCGGTTTACCCAAGGCGCTGGCTTATGGGCCGACAAAGGCGGCCATGATTAATTTCTGTGAGACCTTATTTTATGATCTGCAGCCCAAGGGTATCGGGGTTCATATGGTTTCCCCAGGCTTTGTGGAAACAGAGGCAACTGCACAAAATGACTTTGAAATGCCGGCGCTTATCTCTGCTCAGACCGCTGCTAATGAAATCCTAGATGGAATAGCGCGCGGAGAATTTGATATTCATTTTCCCAAACGCTTTTCAGGCTTTTTAAAGTTGTTACGTATCTTGCCCTACCCAATCTACTTTTGGATATTGCGTAAGTTTGTGAAGATCTAAGTCTATTTGTAGCCGTCTTTGCGGACTTTATTAACCAAAAAATCCATCACCTGAATTGACTTCGCGCGTGAGCCAGCAATCGATGGCGATGTAATATATTTACCCTGGATCGCCACCGTTGGCACACCATCGATGCGGTAGGAATTGCCCAATTGATTAGCTGCGCGGGCTTTTGATAGAACAGCAAACGAGCGATAAGCAGCTAAAAAAGCATTACGATCAACGCCTTGGGCGGCGACCCAATCTGCAATCTCGTTTTCATTGAGAAGTCGCTTGTTCTCACGATGCATTGCAAACATCACTTTGTCATTAAGCGCTTCGCCTTTTCCCAAAGACTCTAGGGCATAAAACAATAGGCTGTGGGGCATGAGTTCATCACGAAAAGCAATTGGTACTTTCTTAAATACGACGTCTTTATTCTGACGCTTTAACCAAGCCTTTAGATCGGGTTCGAATTCAAAGCAATGCGGACAACCATACCAAAAGAATTCAATTACCTCAACCTTGCCCTTCACATCGATTGGCTGGGCGATTGGTAAAACGCGGTAATCAAAACCTTCTTCAACCTTAATCGGGGCTTGTGCAAGCGCGAATGCTTGCAGGCCAAAAAGGGTCAAGATTAGGGCAATAGTTTTGAATAAAGATTTCATGATCGATTCACACGAATAACAGTAGGTTTAATTCCAAGGATGGTTAATTTACTACGGACTGAAGTGGTATCTTCAATAGTGCCAAATGGACCAATCCGAACTCGCCAAACCGAGTTTCCATCGACTGCGCTCTCACTCAGTTGTGCCTGAATACCCTGCATCGCTAAAGTTGCTTTTTGTGCATCGGCTTCGGTGCGCTGATTAAATACTCCGGTCTGAACATAAAACAAGGTATCCGCTTTTGGCTCAGGTTTCACTTCAGGGGTCTTACCCGCTGCAATATCTGCAATTGGATCGCGCGTGGGGTCAGCTCCACCAATACCGGGGACCTTGGTCTGTAACGGCTTATTTAGATCAAGCTGCGGCGCACCTACTGCGGTTTCCTCCTCAGTTTCGTTGTCCGATTTTGGTGGTAGCGGCTTCATAAAAGCTGGGGCGCTTGGGGCTCGGACACCTGGTTTTTCTTGCGGCTGCGATTTCATTAAATACCAAGCCACAATCAGCGCTAAACCAACCCCAACAAAAACACCGATCAAAACACCCATGATCATTCCACCAGACTCAGATGAGCCCAGCAGTTGGGTCGCATATCGCTTTTCTAATGCATCAGATGATTTAATGTCAGCCATGACCTCTATCTTAACCGTTGCTCAAAAATACGAGCAATCAGCTGGTATTACATCTTTTGTGGGGCACTAACCCCTAAAATTTTTAGGCCATTTTCTAAGACTTGCCGTGTAGCAGCTAGCAAGGCCAAGCGTGCTAATTTAAGTTGCTCGTCGTCCACCAGCACGCGGTCTGCGTTGTAAAACGTGTGAAAATCTCCTGCCAACTCCCTCAGATAAAACGCAACAGCATGGGGGGCCAAATCGTGCGCAGCATTAGCTAATACCTCTGGGTACTCAGATAATCGCCGCAATAAATGATCGGCTGCTTTACTGTCAAGTAGGCTTAAATTGGCATGCTCTAGAGCGCTGGAGTCCCCAACCCATTGCTGGAGAATGGAACAAATACGTGCATGAGCATACTGCACATAAAAGACGGGATTTTCATCATTTTGTTGCAAAGCCAAATTCACATCGAATACAAATTCGGTGTCGGCTTTACGAGAGATTAAAAAAAAGCGGACTGCGTCACGCCCACGCTGCAACGCCAAATTGCGCTCATCATCGGACATTTGTGGATGAATGCCGCCAGACCATTCGACCAAATCTCGCAGTGTGACATACGAGCCAACGCGCTTGGAGAGTTTGACTTCTTCGCCATCGCAAATGACCGTTACCATCTTATGCAACACATAGTCAGGATAAGTTGTCGGAATTGGCCAATCCCTTTTTTGTGCAACCCCCTGTATTCCAGAGCGGACCCGAGCAATCGTGCCATGATGATCACTACCCTGAACATTAATCACTTTCTCAAAACCGCGACTCCATTTATTGATGTGATAAGCAACATCCGGAACAAAATAGGTATACGTGCCATCGGACTTGCGCATCACACGGTCTTTATCGTCACCATCCAAGGTGGTCTTTAACCACAAAGCGCCATCTGCCCCATAGGTTTTATCAACCGCCTGAAGATCGCTTATTACTTGCTCAACGCTTCCATCGGTGTACAAAGAGGATTCCAAATAAAATTGGTCAAATTGCACACCAAAGGTTTTTAGGTCAATGTCTTGCTCTTTGCGCAAATAGGCGACTGCATATTGACGGATTTGCTCTAGATCAGACTGATCATGTCCGGCACTTTGGTAGGACTCGGCTATCTCAGCAATGTATTCGCCGTTATAGGCTTGCTGTGGCCAATTGGGGCTTTTGGGATTTAAACCCTGTAAACGCGCCTGTACCGATAGCGCTAGATTATGAATTTGGACGCCGGCATCGTTGTAATAAAACTCCCGATGCACATCGATATCTTGGCTGTCTAGAAGATTGGCTAATGCATCGCCTAGAGCTGCCTGACGCCCGTGTCCAACATGTAAGGGCCCGGTGGGATTGGCAGACACAAATTCAATCATGGCCCGCTGGGGCAAGCCCGGAGCTGATGTACCCATGCCATCTCGACGGCCAAAACGCGCGCGATCACGCAATATAAGACCCACTACCGCAGACTTGGCCGTAACACTCAAACGAAAATTAATGAATCCAGGCCCCGCAATTTCAGCACTTGCGATCAGTTGACCATATTCAGAAAATTCATTTAATTGACTAAGTATGGCTAGTGCCAAGTCACGCGGATTAGATTTCCAAGCCTTCGCAATTTGCAATGCAATATTGCAAGCAATATCACCATGGTCAGCAACCTTAGGTCTCTCTAAATGTGGAACCGGAAACTCTCCGGCTGAGAGCCCACGCTTTTGCGCTAAGGCATTCAGAGCATTGGTGATGTATTGCGTGAGTTGAATTTTTTGGCTGGACAACATAGAAGTGAAAGTTTATCAGTGATGGTAAGCTAAGCGCATGATTCATCAATTTCAGACTAAAAATGCAGCCCCTGTCATCATGCTTGATGATCTAACGCATCGGATATTTAATGCCATTGGCCGCCCATTTGAGAATCAGGGTATTTTTCTGCCAGAACAAATTCCGGCATATATTGAACGACTGCAAGCTGCAATTAATGCTGAACAAAATGATGCATCGAGTTCAAGCGCTAGCGATGATTATGACGATCAATCGGCTGGTCTTAGCCCTTTGGGAAGAAGAGCTTATCCATTTCTTGAGCTTTTACGTCGTGCTCAGGAAAGCCAAGAGCCTGTTGTCTGGGGTACCTAAGCACTAATCGAATGAGCTTGCTAACGAACGCTTGATGTGATCAAGTGATTGGCCGCTCCGCTTGGCCAAATCGTCTGCCTGATCCATCCCGATCTTCCCGACATTGAAGTATTGGGCATTCGGGTGAGCTAAGTAAAAACCGCTTACACTCGACGCGGGATTCATGGCCAATGACTCTGTGAGGCTCATACCAATTTCATCTGCTTTCAGAACATCAAACATCGCTTGCTTTACATCATGCTGAGGGCAGGCTGGATAACCAGGGGCCGGACGAATACCTTGATACTTTTCATCGATTAAATCATCTGGGGTTAATTGCTCATTAGTCACGTATCCCCAAAGATCGGTTCGCACCCGCCAATGCATCAGCTCAGCAAATGCCTCAGCCAAACGATCGGCCAAGGCTTTAAGCATGATGGCACTATAGTCATCATGCTTAGCCATAAATTGAGCGACTTTTTCATCAACCCCATGACCCGTAGTCACTGCAAAGCAGCCCGCATAATCTCGCACGCCACTGGCTTTACTGGCGACGTAGTCTGCTAAACACCGATTGGGGCGCATTAAACCATCGACGATAGGACGCTCCGCTTGCTGTCTTAAGTTATGCCATACAAGGAAAGGTTGCGAGCGCTCCTCATCGGCATAAAACAAAATATCGTCGCCATCACTATTGGCAGGAAAAAGGCCAATAATCGCATCGGCTTGAAGCCATTGGCCTTTAATGAGTTTTTCCAACATGGCTTGCGCATCCTGGTAGACACGGCGAGCTTCAGCTCCCACAACCTCGTCATCCAAAATGGCAGGAAATTTACCCGCAAGATCCCAGGTCTGAAAAAATGGAGTCCAGTCAATGAATTTGGCAATCTCAGCTAAAGAGTAGTTTTTAAATACACGCCGACCAATAAATTTAGGCTTAGCAGGCTGACTATTTGTCCAATCAATTGACTCACGATTGGCACGAGCAGCCTCTAGACTAATTAACGGGATGCTCTTTCGATTCGCGTGCTGATGACGA
>VGIH01000032.1 GCA_016867965.1 Betaproteobacteria bacterium
TACTGCAATCATGTTATCTCCATATCAATAGTGGTTTGGGGCGCTAACGCAGGCGCTGGATTCGTCGTCCGGAGGGGCGACTGAATTAGCAATCCTCGAAGCCACTATTGTATGGTTTATTTACTAGTCTGCTTGCTTCCTTAAAAAGGCGGGTATCTCATAGTAATCCGCCCCTTTCTCAAGCATCGCCTTCGCCTGTGGTGAACTATCGGCACCAAGGCTTGGAGGCACAGACTCTCGAGAATTACGAAATACTTTTGGAACATCAAACTGACCATAATCAACTGCAGAATTAACTGGGGCAGCCGGGCTTGAGCCCAGGGCGCTTGACGTTTGAGCAGCATTACGGCTCATCGCAGCTGCTGGGCTAGTTGGGGCAAAATCACCCAAAGTGGTCATCGTTGGGCTTGCATCATTCGTCCCTGTGGCAGCGCGCCAGATTAACTGGGGCTGATCCTTTTGGAGCGATTGTGAGCCATTAAGCCCAGTAGCCACCACGGTTACCCGTAAAGCATCGCCCAGGCTATCGTCATAGACGGTTCCAAAAATTACCGTGGCATCCTCAGCAGCATAACCTCGGATAGCTGCCATCACCTCACGGGTCTCGGATAACTTCAATGAACGACTGGCGGTGATATTGACCAACACACCTCGTGCACCCGATAAATCAACTCCCTCAAGTAATGGCGAAGCAACAGCAGCTTCAGCAGCCAAACGCGCCCGATCCATTCCAGATACGGTTGCCGTTCCCATCATGGCTTTACCTTGCTCACTCATGACGGTCTTCACATCTTCAAAGTCGACATTGATTAAACCCTGCTCATTAATGATCTCGGCAATACCGGATACGGCGTTATGCAATACATCATCTGCGCAAGCAAAGGCTTTATCAAATTCTGCATCCTCTCCCATCACTTCAAAGAGCTTTTCATTCAAAACAACGATTAATGAATCAACGTGTTTCTCTAACTCTTGCGCACCCAGCTCGGCAACTTTCAAGCGCTTGATGCCCTCAAAGTCAAATGGCTTGCTAATGACACCAACCGTTAGGATGCCCATTTCTTTAGCAACTTGTGCAACCACTGGCGCAGCTCCGGTGCCAGTGCCGCCTCCCATGCCTGCGGTAATAAACACCATATGTGCGCCTTGTAATGCATCCGCAATACGTGAGCGGGCCTGCTCCGCTGAAGCTGCACCCACCTCTGGCTTTGCGCCGGCCCCAAGGCCGGTCTCACCCAGCTGTAGATTTAAGCTCGCTTGCGAACGCTGCAATGCTCCCGCATCGGTGTTCATACAAATAAACTCCACGCCATTAACGCTGCGACGAATCATATGCTGGACAGCATTGCCGCCAGCCCCTCCGACACCAACCACCTTGATGATGGTTTTGCCAGCTGTTTCTTGTTCTATCATTTCAAACTCCATAACACCCTCCTTAATAAAATCGGCTTTCCACCATGGATCACCGATTGACGACGACGAAAAAAATCAAAAATTACCTGTAAACCATTCCTTCATTCGAGTAACCACGCCTTGTAAACTCCCGCCTTGAGTCGCTCTACGACCTCGTACCATTTGCGCCTGACCTTCCATTAGCAAACCAAGACCTGTTGAGTAACGCGGGCTTCTCAATACCTCATGCAAATGACCGCGATATTCCGGAGCACCAATACGTGCCGGTTTTAAGAAAACCTGCTCTGCCAACTCAACCATGCCTGGCATCATGGCGGTGCCACCTGTCAACACAATTCCCGAGGAAACCATGTCCTCGTAGCCTGACTCACGGATAATGTTGCGCACTAAGGTAAATAGCTCTTCAACGCGCGGCTCAATCACCGCTGCAAGTGCTTGTTTAGACATGGGGCGAGGTTCACGATCACCCACACCCGGAACATCGATCATCGCATTTGGGTCAGCCATATCTTGTTTAGCAACCCCATGATGAATTTTTAAATCTTCGGCCTCAACCGTTGGGGTCCGTAGGGCCATCGCAATATCATTCGTAATCTGATCACCCGCAATTGGAATGACTGCGGTGTGGCGAATCGATCCCTGACTATGAATTGCAATATCGGTTGTACCGCCCCCAATATCAATTAATACAACGCCTAATTCTTTTTCGTCCTCCGTAAGAACTGCCAAACTTGATGCAAGGGGTTGCAAAATTAAATCATTGACCTCAAGGCCACAGCGTCTAACGCACTTCACAATATTTTGTGCCGCACTCACCGCCCCAGTGACAATGTGAACCTTCACCTCCAAACGAATACCGCTCATTCCAATCGGCTCACGCACATCCTCCTGGCCATCAATGATGAATTCCTGGATCAAAATATGAAGAATTTGTTGATCAGTAGGAATATTGATTGCTTTAGCTGTTTCAAGAACTCGCTCCACATCACCAGAACCAACCTCCTTGTCACGAATCGCAACCATGCCGCTCGAGTTAAAACTCACAATGTGATTACCAGCGATACCGGTATATACCTGGGCAATCCGACGATCGGACATCAACTCTGCTTCCTCGAGTGCCTTCTGAATGGACTGAACCGTGGCCTCGATATTGACTACTACCCCTTTTTTCAAACCTTTAGAGGAAGTCTGGCCTAAGCCCAACACATTAAATTCACCATCGGGGCTTAGCTCGGCAACCAGTGCCACCACTTTTGATGTGCCAATATCCAACCCAACCAATAAATCGCGGCTGTCTTTACTCATTTCCATTCCTCGATGCGTTGCTCGTCATAACTCAAAATGGCGATTTGATACGCCTTGGGTAGTTCAACCTTGATCGCGGGCGTGCTTGGCTTGGTTGGAGCGCCAACAATATGCACAGCAAACCCGTTGGCATAGCGCAGATCGACTGCATCAACCCGATTTGGCCATTTTTGTTGAACCTGTGGCCAATATTGCAAAAGCTGTGCGACGCGTTGCTCTAAGGCACCTTTTGCCTGTTCTTCCTCGCGCCCAAACTCAATACGAACGCCATTACTAAGCTTGATATGCCATGCGTACCGATCAGAAAGCGTTAATGATTTGATCTCAGCATCCCATGGCTTAAACCAGGTGCTGGCTTTTTGATAAAGACGAAGTACTTCCTTACTTGATCCATCTGGGCCGCTAAACTCAATGATGGGAGTGTTTTCGTCTAGCTCGGCAATTGAGCCATCAAATACTTCGCCGTGCACATTAATTAATTTTTGTTGGTCGGCTTTTCCCCAAACCCCCAACGGTTTTTGCTCTTCAATACTAACAATCAAACCATTGGGCCAAGCCCGGCGAACGCTGGCATGACGCACCCAAGGAAATGCCTCAAAAGCATTTTTTACATCTTGCAAACGAACACTAAAAAAATTACCCTGAACTTTATCTAAGACCTGACTACGAACTGCAGGAAGCTGAAGGTGCTTTAAGTCTTGGTTACCAGCCGATTCAATCTGTAACTGTTTTAATGTAAACACGGGTTGCTGACTGAGCCAAATAAAAATGGATAGCACAACAGCCAAAATAAAGAACCGCATTAACCATCGCGTGATTTCTTGCATTCGTTCGGGATAGTTCCAAACCGGCGCAATGACAAAGCCGATTCCCTCAGAGATCCGTTGTATCATGGTCATGATCTATGGACTCCAAGTGGAGAAAGTGTGTCCTCTAAGGTCTGGCTTAGGATCCACACCACAAGATCGGTATAGGGAACACCAGCCGCTTTAGCCGCCATTGGAACCAGTGAATGCGAGGTCATTCCTGGCGATGTGTTCATTTCTAATAAATAAGGCTTGTTCTGATTTGCCGCATCGAGCATGACATCTGCACGTGCCCACATCCGACAACCTAGCGCTCGATAAGCCGATATCGCAAGCTCCTGAATCTGATTCTCAAGCTCGGGATCAAGTCTTGGAGGGCAGCGGTATTGAGTTTCATCCGAAAAATATTTGTGATGAAAGTCATAACCAGCTTCAGGAGGAATAATTTGGATCAGTGGCAACGCCTGGACACTCGCGCCGTGACCCACTATCGGGCAGGTTAGTTCTGGACCAACGATGCAGGTCTCTGCCAAAACTCGTCGATCTAATTTGGCTGCCAATGCGTAAGCTGCCGGTAGATCTTCCACGTGCCGCACTTTACTTAAGCCTAAGGAAGATCCCTCGTGTGCAGGCTTCACAATGATCGGTAGTCCCAGATGATTAGCAATTCGATCCCAATTGCTGTCACCGCTTAAGACCTCATAGCGTGGTGTTGGCAATTGATTGCTTAACCAAATTTGCTTGGTAACCACCTTATCAGTCGATAACGCAGAGGCCAAAACACCACTGCCGGTATATGGAATATTAAGTAACTCGAGAAGACCTTGAATGGTTCCATCTTCACCATAACGGCCATGGAGTGCAATAAAGACGCGATCAAATTGCTCCTTAGAAATATCTACAGGACTATGCACCCCTGGATCAAAGGCATGTGCATCAATGCCCTTTTCCAAAAGCGCATTGAGTACCCCTTGACCGGATAAAAGAGAAATCTCACGCTCTGCGGAACGTCCGCCCATTAATACTCCAACGCGCCCAAAATGTTTAGGTTCTAACTGAGCGAGTTGCAAAGCAACCTCCTGACCCCATGAAGAAATGCGTTGTGGCTTAGACATGACCAATCTCCACAAGCATCTGAGGCAACTTGGAAATGGAACCCGCGCCCATCGTAATCAAAACATCGCCATTTTTTAGAAGTCCGCTCAAGGCCAGAGGAATCTCTTGGAGATCTTCAACCACCTGAACTGAGGTTGATTTACCAAGAGCCTTCATCAGACTTTTACTATCTGCGCCGGCAATCCGTGCTTCACCAGCCGGATAAACATTCGTGAGAACCACTGCATCAAACTGGCGCAACACATTGACGAATTCACCAAAACAATCACGAGTGCGAGTAAATCGATGGGGCTGAAATGCTAAAACTAAACGTCGATTTGGATAAGCGCCTCGTGCAGCCGCCAAGGTTGCATTCATTTCAACTGGATGATGACCATAATCATCAATCAAGGTAAATGCTCCGCCATGCGCTAATGAAATATCTCCATAGTGCTGAAAACGACGTCCGACGCCACTAAATTGCAATAAGGCATTCACAATGGCATCATCGTTCACGCCCAGTTCAGTAGCAATTCCAATAGCTGCTAACGCATTCAATACATTGTGCTTACCCGGTAAATTCAGAATGATTGGTAACGGTCCGGGTCTTGGGCCATGCCGGCGAATTGCGCGACGATGAACCGTGAAATGCATTTGCGTACCAACGGCTTTGATATCCGTTGCGCGAATATCAGCATCTTCAGAAAATCCGTAACGCAAGATCGGCTGCGAGACAAAGGGCAGAATGTCTCGAACATTGGCATCCTCAATGCAAAGTACTGCGATTCCATAAAATGGCATTCGTTGCGTAAATTGCACAAACGTTTGCTTTAAACGAGCCATATCGTGCTGATAGGTATCCATGTGATCAGCATCGATATTCGTAATGACTTCCATTGCTGGATACAGCTGTAAGAATGAGGCATCGGATTCATCAGCCTCAACCACAATGAAGTCACCTTGACCCAAACGTGCATTGACACCGGCAGGATTTAACTTTCCACCAATCACAAAGGTTGGATCTAATCCACCCTGAGCGAGCACTGAGGCAACCAAACTCGTTGTAGTAGTTTTGCCATGCGTACCGGCAATGGCAATTCCTTGCTTAAGACGCATTAACTCCCCAAGCATTACAGCACGCTGAATCAGCGGGATCCGATTGGCTCTTGCGGCAAGTACCTCTGGATTGTTACCGGTCACTGCTGAAGAAATTACCACCGCTTCAGCATCACCGATATTCTTCGCATCATGCCCAATCGTAATTTGTGCGCCCAAAGCAATTAATCGCTTGGTGACTGCGGACTCGGCCAAATCCGATCCCGAAACGCGATACCCTAGATTCAGCAAGACCTCAGCGATACCGCACATACCGGCTCCACCAATCCCCACAAAATGAACGTGCTGGACGATATGTTTCATCGGGCGCACTCCTCGCAAATGGAAGCAACTTCTTCGGTCGCATGAAACTTAGCAAGTGCTTGCGCTTTTACAGCCATTTCAGCTAAATCTTCGCGCTGCAATCCCAAAACTAAGTTTGCTAAAGAATCGGCATCCAACTGAGATTGAGGTATCAGGATTGCAGCCTTTGCGTCTGAGAGGAAACGCGCATTTGCGGTCTGATGATCATCAATCGCATACGGAAATGGCACAAAACACGCAGCAACCCCAGCAGCAGAGATTTCTGATACGGTCATCGCTCCAGCCCGGCAAATTACTAAATCAGCATTGGCATAGGCTGTGGCCATGTCTTCAATAAATGGCTTTAGCTCACCACTAACACCCAATTGTTGATAGGTCTTAGTAACCGCCTCTAGATGCTGCTCGCCAGTCTGATGAAGCACATTTGGGCGCCGATCAGCAGGCAATAACGCCAATGCCTCAGGGACTACTGTATTGAGTGCGGCGGCACCTAAACTGCCCCCCACAATAAGTAAATGCAGCGGGCCCTGGCGCTTGCCGTAGCGCGCCCTACAATCACTTAACCTCTCAAAACTCTCACGTATTGGATTACCAACCCATTGGGCTTCTTTCAGTGTTTTTGGAAATCCAGTAAGAACTCGAGTTGCGAATCGTGCTAATACTCGATTAGCGCTTCCAGCTACGGAGTTAGCCTCATGGAGCACTAATGGCCGACCCATGAGGTAACTTACTAAGCCGCCTGGGAAGGTGATATAGCCTCCCATACCCAACACCACACTTGGCTTTAAGCGACGCAGAATTTTCCAACTTTGCATCATCGCGCGAGCTAAGCGAAATGGCATGAGCACCTTTGTCAGCATCCCCTTGCCGCGCAGACCACTAAATTTCACGCCCTCAAAAGCAAATCCTTTTGCAGGCACTAAACGATATTCCATACCAGTGGGATTACCCATCCAAGCTACGGTCCACCCTTGATTCTGCAAACACTCCGCAACGGCTAACCCAGGGAAAATATGGCCGCCAGTGCCACCGGCCATTACTAAGACGGAGCGCGTGACCATCGTCATAGCTTGCCTCCGCGCATCAAAATTCGGTTCTCATAATCAATTTTTAGTAATACCGCGAAGGCAACCATATTCATCAGAATCGCTGAGCCACCGTAACTAACCAGCGGCAAGGTCAAACCTTTAGTTGGCAAAATACCTAAGTTCACTCCCATATTGATGAAGGCTTGCCAACCGATCCAAATACCAACACCCTTGGCGCATAAACCTGCAAAACTACGGTCCAATTGCAACGCAGTTCGTCCAATCAGAAATGCTCGACGTACGATCCAGTAAAAAAGTAGGATCACTACAAATACACCTATAAAACCAAGTTCTTCACCAATCACAGCCAAGATGAAATCCGTATGAGCTTCAGGTAAGTAATGCAACTTCTCAACACTACCTCCTAGACCAACACCAAACCACTCTCCGCGTCCAAAGGCCATCAGTGAGTGAACCAGCTGATAACCCTTACGAGCAGCATGCTCCGCTTGCCAAGGATCCAAAAATGCAAAAATACGCTGACGCCTAAATTCGGAAAAAGCGATCACGGTCGCTACGATTACCACGCCCACGATCGTTAGGCCAGCAAATAATTTGGCATTAATGCCGCCAAGGAACAAAATACCCATGGCAATGATGGCGATGACCATGAAGGCTCCCATATCGGGTTCCAGCATGAGCAAAAGACCAACTAAGGCAACCGCTAGCCCCATGGGCACAAAGCCCTTCACAAAAGAATGCAGATACTCTTGACGTTGCACCGTGTAACTTGCTGCAAAGATGATGACAGCGAACTTCATCAACTCAGAGGGTTGGAAATTCATTACTCCTAGAGAAATCCAACGTCGCGCTCCATTAACACCCTTACCAATTCCAGGAATCAAAACTGCGATTAGCAATAGGATTGTGAATGCGAAGATATATGGTGCTAACTTATCCCAAGTCTTCACTGGAAT
Source organism: Betaproteobacteria bacterium (assembly GCA_016867965.1). GTDB lineage: Bacteria > Pseudomonadota > Gammaproteobacteria > Burkholderiales > Burkholderiaceae > Polynucleobacter. Next base: position 8,044 of record VGIH01000032.1, read on the forward strand.
CTTAAATACCCAAAAACCAACGAAGACCGCAATCCCAAGAGAGATGAAATGACGTACTAAAAAATGGTTGCTGCTGTAGTTAGCATATTTAGGGCCATCAGCCAGAGTAATGGAGGCCGAATAGACCATGACAAGGCCAATCAGACTCAATGACAATACTGCCCAGACCAGTAATTGATCATATTCCATCATGCGCGATCGCGTTTGCTCAACACCAGATACGGCATCGCGTAGCCCCGAACGAAACCCATCAAAGCCCTCGCGCGAAATATTCCAAAAACGGTTCTGACGAAGGTTCATGCGGACGCCCCCAGATGTTCATTGGGACTATCGCTCCACTGATTCATCAACTCATGGACAGCCCCCACAAAAACTTCAGCGCGATGTTGATAGTTTTTAAACATATCAAAGCTCGCACACGCTGGGGATAACAAAACAATGTCGCCGGCCGATGCGTGTTGAGCCGCCGACTGAACCGCCGACTCTAGATCCTTCACTTCAATAGCCAACAAAATACCTCGGCTGACAGCACTTGAACACACGGCCGTAATAGCCGGGCCATCGCGACCTATCACGATGAGGCCTTTTACAAATCGCTCGATGGGTTCAGATAAAGGCGTGAAGTCTTGACCTTTTCCATCACCACCCGCAATGAGCCATATATTTTTTTGGCCAGAGGCTGCCCCTAGGCCCATCAATGCAGCAACCGTTGCTCCTACATTGGTTCCCTTGCTATCGTCAATGTATTCCACATCTCGAATCACAGCGACAGTTTGAACCCGATGTGGCTCTCCTTGATACTCACGCAAGCCATGTAAAAGTAAGCCGATTCCCAATCCTGCAGCACGAGCAAGTGCGAGCGCAGCAAGAGCGTTTAGGGCATTGTGTCGCCCCCGAATACGTAGGGCATCTGCAGGGATTAATCGCTTAAGTCGCAGGGTCTCGGAGGCTTCATACGCATTATTTTTCTTACGACGACGCTTGATAAATCCCTCTTGTGCCTCTTCCTGTGCCATCGCTTGAGTCGCTTCATCAGGCTCCGCCCAAACCAACCAATCAATTCCGCCACCATTCAAATCGCGCTCTATACCAAATGAGTCGCTTTCGTTTGGGGCATCACTTCTGAAGGAGATGATCTTATGATCGACTACATTTCTGAATACATCGTTGACTAAAGGGTCGTCTCGATTCAGCACCAAGACGGAATCGCTTCCTAAAATTCGTGCTTTGGCAGTGGCATAGTAATTCATATCGCCGTGCCAATCCAAGTGATCTTGCGAGAGATTAAGAATAGTTGATGCGGTTGGATTCAGGGTATGAGTAAAGTGCAACTGAAAACTCGATAACTCCAATACCCAAATTTGAGGCAAGTCATCAAAACTCTTGGCCTCCTTTAATACAGCGCTCAATTTTTCAAGAGCAGCTGGACTAATATTGCCAGCCAATGCAACATGGCGACCGGCTCGCTCACATATTTGTGCGGTTAATGCACTTGTCGTTGTTTTGCCATTGGTACCGGTAATCGCAAGAATACTTGGCTGATACCGTGTGCCGCCTTCCAATGCCATTTGATGAAGTGCGTCAAGTGCACGTGCAAAAAACTCAATTTCGCTCCACACAGCAATCTTGCGTTCATCACAGATTGACAAAATTGTTTTGGCTGGCTCTTGGAGTGGCGATAAACCAGGGCTAATCCCCAAAATATCAATCTGCCCAAGCAGCACACTCCAATTGCTTGCCTGCGCGGTAAAGCTATTTAATCCAAAGCTCTCAAGTTCGCTTAACCAATTTTGTTGTTGCGGATTCAACGCCTCTCGCGCACGCGTATCAGCAAGGTGCACTTGCGCGCCTTGAGATAAGCACCACTTCGCCATGGCGAAGCCAGACTCACCGATCCCCACAATTAATACGTGAGGAGATCCCTGCCCAGCAAAATCATTGCTCTTACTGGAGTTGAAGGGGTGGAGTAATCGCTGGTTCATTGTATTGACCGTTAACGTAACTTAAGGCTTGATAAGCCAACGAGTACTAACAAAATCGTAATGATCCAAAAACGCACAACAACCTGAGTCTCGCGCCAGCCACCCAGTTCAAAATGATGATGCAAAGGCGCCATTCGGAATATACGTCGACCCTCTCCATAATATTTTTTGGTGAACTTAAACCAAAAAACTTGCATCATTACCGAAACGGTTTCAGCAACAAAGATTCCGCCCATGACAAAAAGAACGATCTCTTGACGAACAATGACTGCGATTGTTCCCAAGGCACCGCCTAAAGCTAAAGCACCTACATCACCCATAAAGACCTGTGCAGGATGCGCGTTGTACCAAAGAAATGCTAATCCGGCGCCACCCATTGCGCCACAAAAGATCAATAATTCACCAGCACCTGGAATATAAGGAAATAGCAAATACTTCGCATAGATCGAGTTACCCATTACATAGGCAAAGGCACCTAGTCCAGCGCCAACTAAAATCACAGGCATGATGACCAAGCCATCAAGGCCATCTGTTAAATTCACAGCGTTGCTACTCCCCACAATCACCAAATAACTCAAAATGATGAATCCCATAACACCTAAGGGATAGCTCACTTCTTTCATGAACGGCACGGTTAAGTTTGATTTCGCCGGAAGATCTAATGAAAAACCGCTCTCTACCCAGCTAATAAATAACTGCAACACTTTTAGGTTGTTAACTTCCGACACAGAGAACGCTAAATAAATCGCGGCAAATAAACCGATCAAGGTTTGCCAAAAGAATTTTTCTTTTGAAGGCATACCTTTTGGGTTTTTGTAAACCACCTTGCGATAGTCATCAACCCAACCAATCGCACCAAAACCAAAGGTCACGAGCATGACGATCCAAATAAAGCGATTGCTCAAATCAGCCCACAGAACGCAGGAGATAAAAATACCAATAAGGATTAATACGCCGCCCATGGTAGGAGTACCTACTTTGGCTAAATGCGTTTGCGGTCCATTGGTACGGACCGCTTGATCCACTTTCATGGCCGTCAGCTTCCGAATGACCCAAGGACCAAAGACAAGACCAATCAGAAGTGCGGTCATCGTCGCCATCACGGCACGAAAGGTAATGTATGTAAAGACCCGGAAAAATCCATAATCGTCTTGTAACCACTGGGCCAAAATCAAGAGCATGGAGTGACTCCTTCCGCGAGCGCTTGCACAAACCGCTCCATCCGCATAAATCGTGACCCTTTAACTAGGATATAAAGATTGCGATCATCGAATTTGCACAGATTCTGAACCAACTCCGTATTTAAAGAATCCATATCATCAAAGTGACGCGCATCTCCAGTAGGTCTATTCGATAAGTAGGCCTTATGACTTTCTTGAGTCAGACTACCAATCGTGATGAAATGCTCAATACCGCATTGCGCTGCATATTTACCAATTTCGTGATGAAATACCGGGCCCTGCGATCCCACCTCCCCCATATCACCCAAAACTAGATAGCGCACTCCACCGAGAGCTGCCAAGGTATCGATAGCGGCTATGACTGAGTCTGGATTGGCGTTGTAGGTATCGTTGATTAGTGTGATACTTTGGGAAAGAACGATACGCTGCATTCGACCAGATACTGGCTCAAACTGCTCCAAACCCGCTTTAATTTGAGGTAGTGGAATCTCTGCAGCAACGGCAACGGTAGCGGCTGCTAAGGCATTACGATAGTTATGTGCCCCAAGCGTATTGAGTTGCACCTCAATCTTACCTATCGGTGTGCGTATTTCAATCTTGCCATCCGATAGGAGGTGACCACTAATTAATGAATCGTCTTGCAAATTAGTAGTTGGAGTCTGATCGAACCAACGAAATTCCATAGACTGTTTTGAGGCACATGCGGATTTCCATAAATCGGTATACGGGGTATCCGCTGGAAATACGCCCACGCCGTTATGCCCTAACGAGCGCAATACGTCAGCATGCTCACGCGCCACGGCATCAACAGTTTCCATAAACTCTTGATGCTCTCGTTGCGCATTATTGATAAGTGCAATAGTTGGGCGAGTAATCGCCGCAAGCTCGGCGGTTTCCCCTGGATGATTCATCCCCAACTCAATCACGGCTAGGCGATGCAATGGGCGTAGCTTTAATAATGTCAGCGGTAACCCAATGTCATTATTTAAATTTCCCTCTGTCACAAGTAATTCAGGTAGGCTGACCGCTTGCCTAAAAATTGCTGCAATCATTTCCTTAACGGTTGTCTTGCCGTTACTTCCCGTCACAGCAACCAGTGGTAATGAGTACTGCGCACGCCATGCAGCTGCCAGCTCACCAAGTCCCTTACGGGTATCTTCTACATAAACAGCGGGTAAGCTGGTGGGGCACGATGTTTTCTCACTAATTAAGGCAGCAGAAGCACCCTGCTCGGATACTGTGTTTAAAAATTGATGCGCATCAAAGCGATCGCCTTTAAGTGCTACAAAGAGCTCTCCGGCCGAGAGATGACGACTATCCGTTCCAACCTGGCCAATCAGTTGATCGCGCGCTTCAACCCTGCCAATGTTAAGCAATTGGCTATTTGGAAGTAAGGCATGGATATGGGCAAGATTTGTCATGGCCGGAATCGCTAACATCAATTTGACCCTCCACTGACTAAACGTAAGTGCGCCTGATCCGAAAAATCAAAACGCTTTCCCTTGATCTCTTGGGTGGTCTCATGGCCCTTACCGGCAACGAGAACAACATCGTGAGCTTGAGCTTGCCTAACTGCAGTCATGATGGCTGCGGCACGATCGGCAATTAGCTCAACAGATGAATTGTAATGACCGCTCATGCCCGCCACAATCATGTTCATAATCTCTTGCGGATCTTCGGTGCGCGGGTTATCGCTTGTGACAATCACATGATCTGCCATTGATTGCGCTACAGCTCCCATCCTGGGACGTTTTTCTTGATCCCGGTCGCCACCACAACCAAACACACATACCAACTTTCCACCACGCGATTGGGCAATCGATCTTAAGGTCTCTAATACCTTTTGTAATGCATCCGGAGTATGGGCGTAATCAACAACCATCAGAGGAGCATCGCTGCGATCACTGTGAATCACTTCCATGCGACCAAGAACTGGCTTTAGGTTAGAGACGCGCTGAAGCGCATCTGGAACGGATACACCAAATACCATCAAGGTAGAAATTACTGCTAAGGCATTACTTAAATTAAAAAGACCTAATAAAGGAATTGCTGTGGAATAACTTGTTCCATCAATGCTTAATTGGCATTTATATGCATTCTTTTCAAATAGGTATTCCTGAAAATAAATGGCTTTAAATCGACTCCGAAGCTTATCCAATCCATCAAACGAGGATTGAGACATGCCATATGCCCATATCACAACTTCCTCGCGTGTCACCAGCCGCATTAACAGCTCACGCCCAAAGGAATCATCAATATTGATAACGACTTTCCTTGGATGAAAATCACAAAAGAGTCGGGCTTTTGCTGCGCCATACTCCGCCATCGTGCCGTGGTAGTCCAAATGGTCTTGACTTAGATTGGTAAAAACAGCGCAAGTAAAGTGAGTGCCATTAACACGCCCTTGCTCTAAGGCATGCGAGGATACTTCGAGGGCAATGTATTTGGCCCCTTTTGCTTTTAAGCTAGCAAGCTCCATTTGTAAGCGGGGCGCATCTGGGGTGGTGTACCCCAGCCCTTGCAATTGGTTTGGAAAACCACAACCGAGTGTACCGATCACGGCAGCTCTCTCGGATAAGCATTGTGCAAGCCATTGGGTCACACTGGTCTTACCATTCGTACCAGTTACGCCAATCAACGGTATCGCTTCACTGGGTTTTCCAAACCAGTCTGAACTTAACCACCCAGCATGCTTAGCAAGCTCAGGAACTGCAATGCAATGCTCGTCTAAATCGGATTCCCAAACAAGACTTTGGATTCCACCGGCCTGCGGTTGATATAACACGTAGGCAGCCCCTTGGGAGAGCGCCTGAGCAATATAAATTCGTCCATCGCGCAAGGCTTTACCGTGTCCAACAGAATAGGCCAGAAATACATCACCCTTTGCAAGGATTCGAGTATCCGCAACGAACTTTGCACTGGATTGAACATATTGCCTTAAATAAGGCAATACATCGTGATGGGTCATTTGGATATTCGCCATCATTGCTTCAGCGCCACTTTTTGTAATGTACTGGTTGTTGGTTGTAACTCCGGTGCCTGAACTACCGTGCGCTCATTCATATCAGGGGAAACATTTAAACTGCGTAGGGTCTCGCTCACAATTGTCGAGAACACTGGTGCCGCAACTTGCCCACCAAAATAGCCGCCTACAGATGGCTCATCAACCATCACCGCAACCACAATACGTGGTGCGCTGATGGGTGCCAAACCAACAAAGATCGCTCGGTATTTATTTGATGCGTAGCCCTTACCCTCGACTTTATGCGAAGTCCCGGTTTTTCCTCCAACCCGAAATCCTTCGGCTCGCGCTGTCAACGCAGTACCGCCTTGCTCAGTGACTGTCTCCAACATATTGCGCATCTCAATCGCAGTCTTAGCGGTAATAATCCGAGTGCCCGGTTTGTAATCTGGACTGCGCAAAATAGTGGTGGGTACTAACTCACCATCGCGAGCAAAGATCGTATAAGCACGTGCTAACTGAAATAAGGAAGTTGAAATTCCATAACCAAAGGACATGCGGGCTTGATCGCTTTGGCCCCATTTTTGATAGGGATGCAAACGCCCTGTCACCGTACCGGGGAATCCAATATTTGGAGCCTGTCCAAAACCAACCGCAGCAAATAAGTCCCACATTTCTCGTGGCTCAAGCTGTAACGCTAATTTTGCCGTTCCAATATTGCTCGACTTTTGAATCACTTGCGATACTGTCAACATTCCATAAGGATGGGTATCTGTGATCGGTTTAGGTCCCACTAATAACTTTTGACCAATGGTCATATTGGTTTCAGGCTGTACCTTACCCTGCTCAAGTGCAAGAGCGACAGGGAAGGGTTTCATCGTGGAACCCGGCTCAAATGTATCCGTAAGGACGCGATTCCGAAGCTGCTCTCCGGTAAGCGCTTTACGAGAATTCGGGTTATAGCTTGGCCAATTAGCTAATGCCAAAATTTCACCGGTGCGCACATCAAGCACTACCGCGCCACCTGCTTTTGCACGATGCTTTTCAACTGCACTCTTTAAGGCGTTATATGCAATGTACTGAATCTTGCTATCGATTGAGAGTTGGAGATCTTGTCCATCCTGTGGAAATTGCAAGATTGCAATGTCATTGACGATTCGGCCCAATCGATCGACCACGACCCTCCGCTTACCTGGCTGAGCAGCCAAGTCTTTATCGCGCGCCAGCTCAATTCCTTCTTGACCCCGATCTTCCACATTGGTAAAGCCAACCACGTGAGCCATCGCCTCACCCTCAGGGTAATGGCGACGATATTCATTGTTTAATCCAATTCCCGGAATTTCTAAACGACGGATTTGTTGAGCAATCTCGGGGTCAACTTGACGCCTCAGAAATACTTGATTACGCTCATCAGCAAAGCGCTTCTTAATCTCTGCTTCACTCATCTCCAAGAGCTTAGCAAGTTGCGTAATTTTCTCAGGAGCTAAATTCGCTGGAATGTTATCGGTGTACGCAATCACAGCCTTTGCCTCAAGACTCGTTGCAATTAACTGACCATTACGATCCAAAATTTTTCCACGTGTTGCGCGCATCTCAATTTCGCGCTGTACGCCCTTGACTGCTTTCGCCTCATAGAATCCATTCCCTGGTCCCTGAATCCAAAATGCACGAATGACCAAAGCTACGAATGCAACAAACAGCAAGAACAGCATCAGTCGCGAACGCCACATTGGTAGACGCAACACAACGTTTGGAGAGGTCGAGAAGCCTACGGGTTTCATAGACCTTCCTTGAAGTACAAGGTACGATCTGGAGTAATCGGACTCATCCGCAACTGGTTACGAGCCACATCACGAATCCGGGCGGATTTGGAGAGATTGCGCTGCTCAAACTCCAACCTGAGCCATTCTTGATTTAACTTACGCTCTTGGGCTTGGGCACGTTCCAAAGATACAAATAATTTTCTTGTTTTTTGTTGAGAAGTAACCAATGACAATGCACAAATTAATAGCAACACAAGGAGACTGAGCGTAGCGCGATTCATACGAGAGCGCCTCTTTTTTGCGCAACGCGCATCACCGCTGAACGGGCCCGGGGATTTTCATTAACCTCGATTACACCTGGCTTAATCCGAGCAATGATTTCTAAATCGCCCTGCGGTAAATCCTTTGCTCGTATGGGCAATTCTCGAGGGATGTTAACTTGCGCATGCGCTTGCATGAACTGCTTAACAATAAGGTCTTCCAATGAATGAAAACTTATCACTACCAATCGACCGCCTACTTTTAATAGCTTGAGTGCGGCCGATAGCCCCTTCTCAAGATCGCT